>CAYYMI010000052.1:0-15815 GCA_964472905.1 uncultured Hellea sp.
GTTCGGCCAATGTGTTGCGACGACCGATTGAATCCGCAAGCGATTTTAAGACGCTCAGATTACATAATAGTTTGCGAACCAGTTTTGCTCGCGGATTTGTTTTGAAGGAATGCTGGCGCCTTAGCGGGTCTCTTCTAATTCAGCTATGACTGCTTCGCTGCTTTCAACAAGCTTATCAAAGTATCTCGATAGGGATAGTTTGCATAATAAAAAACTTGGAACTGCTCGCGCGCCGTTAAAAGGCTATCCCAATCATAACGAATGACCATGTCTCCGTTTGGATGGTCGGGATTCACGTAAACAGCTTTATGATATCCGCCCTCGGGCGCAGACACACGCAGGAGAACAATATCAGCATAGGCCTGAAATTCATCGACATTTGCGTGATGCCGTATCAAGGCTTGACGAAGTTCGGGCGACGTTAACTCCGAAAGACTGCCAGATGAAAGTAATTCAACGAGCGTCGTGGATTCAGCAGGACCTGTATTTAAACCACCGGCGCGACGGATTTTCTTGATAAATACCGAGTCATCCTCTGGTTTTACACCATCTCGAATGGCGCCCAAGACATCTCGTATTGCCGACAAGCCTGCCTCATTGTCCTGTTTCGCCTGTTTCATCCCTTCGAGGGTGCTTGAAAACTCTGTATGAAGTTGCTCTAGAACAACCTTTTCGCGTGCAGACGATTTTGAACGCTCACTCCAATTCGTAATTTGAAACGCGATGAGGATACCGACGACAACGATGAAGAAATCCAGCGCAACGGCGAACCAGTTTTGGTCTCGTATGTGTTTTGTGAGGGAACGCAGGCGCATTAGTATTTTTCCGCTTCATTTCGGAGAGAAGTTTGGAAGGATTCGGCTTCGACTTTGAAAAGCCTTAGCCGTCGCCCGATTGCGTCATAAAAGCCAATTGTATTGATGAACCGATTTCTGAAGGATGAATCACGACACATTTCTTCAAAAGGCTTGCCTAGCTTGAATCCCCAACCCACATAATCATCGCTATCGCCCGGGTCGCCGGAGAAATACGCATCCATATCAGGATGGAAATTAACATGGTGCGCATACATGTTTTCATAGTGACTGGTTAATTGTTGGTGCTCTTCTATTAACCGTCCGGAAAACACTCCGAAGTCTTGCTGAAACTCGACAGTGAGTAGTTCTTGATATCGGCCCTGATCCGCAATCTGATCGAGTGCAACCGTGGCGAAATTAGGTTGAACATCCTCTATCAAATCAAAAAATATACGTTCGAGCGCGGCCTGACCTTCGGGTGAAGCGTCACAGGCATTAAGGGCTTCACGCCCCAGCGTCATATCGGCTTTTCCCTTTTTGTAATAGTCAAGTACAACGTCGATTAGTTCCATATTATGGGTAATCTCTTTGTCCAGACGTTCCAGTGATGCCCGTAATTCGGCTTTCGTGCTTTGGGTGTCATTCCAATTGGCAACCTGAAGGCCGATGAAAACACCGATGACGACTATGGCGAAATCAATGAAAACCGCGAACCAGTTTTGGTCTTTGACGTGTTTAGATATTCTTCGAAGTAACATGATGCGCCCCAAATCCCTTGGGGAGAACATAGCGCTTTCCTGTTTTCTGTCTAGGGACCGTTGAGCGTCTTACATTGGGCGTTTTAAGCCTCCGAGCTAACGCCTGCTTTTGCCAGCATAGCGGATAGAACCCCAAAAGAGTCTCGACAGTCAAGGCCTTGCGCTTTACGTCTATGTAAAATTCATCAGGAGTTTTTATGTTGCGTGTTCTGTCTATTTTTCTAATAGCTTTTGTCTTAAGTATTTTAGCCAGTACGGCTGCGGTAGCGGGGCCTGAAAATTTTCATAAGGGCACAGTCTTTACAGAGTTTGGCGAAATTGCTTCGGTTGAGGCTGATATGACTATCCCCAAGCGGTCTAAATTTAAGATATTATTTGATACGGCCAAAGGGGCCAAGGCGGGAGAGGTGAACCGCACTTTGAATAGCGCCGCACGCTTTATCAATATGCATGCAGAGGCGGGCATCCCCGAGAAGAATTTAAAGGCGGCTGTGGTCTTTCACGGAAAAGGCTCTTTTGACCTTACCAAAGATGAATATTATTCAGATAAATTTGAGGGCACAGAAAATGGGAATGCGAGTATTATTAAAGCGCTCACTGATAAAGGCGTTCGGGTTATATTATGCGGCCAGACGGCGGCCTATTATGATATTTCGAATGAGGATTTACTCCCCGGTGTTGAAATGGCATTATCCGCTATGACAGCCCATGCCTTGTTTCAGCAACAGGGCTATACGCTAAATCCGTTTTAGGCAGGCGTTCTAAAAGAGGGTTGAGCTAGCCCGCCGCCGCGCCTACACCCTTTCCATGTCTGATCTTTTTCAATCTGCGGGTCTTGAGGATTCTGCGCCGCGGCCTTTGGCGGATCGCTTACGGCCTCAAGTGATTGGCGATGTTGTCGGGCAGGACCACCTCATTGGCAAGAACGGCCCTATTGGACGTATGCTCGCGAGCGGGCGGATTGCCTCAATGATTTTATGGGGCCCACCCGGTGCGGGGAAAACAACGATTGCGCGGCTTATTGCGGATCATGCAGAGCTGGAATTTGTACAGCTCTCAGCCGTATTTTCAGGCGTTGCTGATTTACGCAAAGCCTTTGAAGCGGCTAAGGCGCGGCGCGCAACGGGGCGAGGTACGCTCTTATTCGTTGATGAGATCCACCGCTTTAACCGCGCGCAGCAGGACGGCTTCCTGCCTTATGTCGAAGAAGGGGTTGTCACTCTTATTGGGGCGACCACAGAAAACCCGAGTTTTGAATTAAACGGCGCTTTGCTCTCCCGCGCGCAGGTCTTTGTTTTAAAGCGCCTAGATGAGGCGGCGATTGAAAGTCTATTAAAACGGGCCGAAGCGGAAATGGGTAAGCCTTTGCAATTAACTGAGGCGGGCCGCGCGGCGCTGATTGGCTTTGCAGATGGCGATGGGCGTTATGGCCTGACACTCGCCGAAGAAGTTTTTGCGGTGAATCCCAAAAAGCCGCTCGATGCCAAAGGTGTAGCCAAGCTCTTGCAGAAACGCGCGCCCGCTTATGATAAATCCCGGGATGAGCATTATAATATTATTTCGGCGCTACATAAATCTATGCGCGGCTCTGATCCTGATGCTGCGCTTTATTGGCTGGCGCGGATGCTGTCGGGCGGGGAAGACCCGCTCTATATCGCGCGCCGCATCGTGCGTTTTGCCTCGGAGGATATTGGGCTGGCTGACCCCACGGCGCTTATGATCGCCAATGAAGCGGAGAAGACTTACCGGTTTTTAGGCTCGCCCGAAGGGGAACTCGCTATTGCCCATGCTGTGGTGCATCTGGCGACCGCGCCAAAATCAAATGCCGTTTACGCGGGCTTTAAGGCAGCTATGAAAGCGGCGAAAGAAACAGGGTCTTTGTCTCCGCCAAAACACATCTTAAATGCGCCGACAAAGCTGATGAAAGATATCGGGTATGGGGCGGGATATAATTATGATCATAATACTGAAGCAGGCTTTTCAGGGCAGAATTATTTCCCTGATGAAATGGCCCGCCAGAAGTTCTATGATCCTAAAGGCGTAGGATGCGAAGCCTCAATTAAAGAGCGTTTGGAGCAATGGGATTTTCTTCGTAAAAAGAGCCAGAATAATTAATTCGCTTCCTGCGTGAAGTTCTTTACTTATTTGTAATGGTCAGCCTATGTTGCGCCCAACCGGGGGGTTGTCATTTAGGAGGGAAATAATGGCTGATAAGAATTTAGACGAGTATCAATCAAAAAGGTTTTATTCGACAAATACCAAAGCGCGCCAAAACGGGTTTGCAAAATTCGAAAAAGACGGCGCTTATTATTTCGTACTTTATCAAGGTGGAGACATTGTTCTTATAAGCCAAGCTTATAAAGGCATTGCTGGCCGCGATAATGGAATTGAATCGGTCAAGAAAAACCGCCGAGTTGCGAAACGTTATCGCTATGATACCCGCAAAGGGGGAAAGCACGGTTTTGGACTCTTTGCCGGGAATGGCCAAGAAATTGCTATTAGTCCAAATTACGCATCGAAGGCCGCGGCGGAACGTGTTGCCGGGCGGTTGAATGGTTCGGTTAAAGCACCCGCGAAGAAAGCGACTTCTGTTAAAGCAAAAGCCACGCCTCAAAAAAGAGTCGTTAAAAAAGCCACTCCTAAAAAAGCAACTGCAGCTTCAGTGGATCGCCGCGGGGATTATAAACCTCTTAAATTTTATCAAGCTCGTAATGGCGGTGTTAAAGAGGGATTTTCTGGCTTTAGCGAGGGCGACGCACATTACTTCACCTATAGTGACAAAGGTAAAATTGTTCTAATCTCCGAAAGCTACACATCCAAAGCAGGTCGCGATAACGGTATTGCGTCGGTTGGAAAAAACAAGCCCATCAAAGAGCGTTATGCTCACCGCAAGCATAAGAATGGAAAACATTACTTTGACCTAAAAGCGGGTAATAGTCAGGAAATTGCGACCTCTATTTGGTATGGTTCAGCGGCGGCGGCATTAACAGGTGCAGCCGTGCTCCGTGGAGAGAAGGCCAAATCAAAAACGAAGGCGAAACCCAAAGCCAAACCACAGGCTAAGAAAGCTGCCTCTGCAAAAACACGTAAAACCAATGACGAAGATAATTACCGTCCTCTGGCTTTCTATAACAAACACACAAAGGGCCGTAAAAATGGGATTGAAAAGTTCAAAGGTAATGATGGCCTTTATTATTTCGCCGTCTTTGAAAACGGAAAAATTCGCTTAATCTCTGAAGGCTATCCAACCACAACAGCGCAAGACACTGGCGCGGCATCTGTTACGAAAAATATTAAACTCGAAAAGCGTTATGATTATCGCGGCCCGTTTAAAAATGGAAAATATGATTACCGCCTCAAGGCTGGGAACGGCAAAGAAATTGCCCGCTCGATTTGGTATGGCTCTGCCGCAGCGGCTGCAACGGGCGCAGCCTATTTAATGGGTACGCGCAAACGCGCTGCGCCAAAACGCAAGAAGAAAATTTCGCCTATTGTAGCCGCAGCCCCGCTTGCCGTTGCTACAAGTGCAGTGCCGGCTATGGCGACAAAGGCTGCACCTGTTGTGCCTGCCAAAGCAGCAGCGCCTGTCGCTGCTGCTGCTCCGGCGGCGACTGGTGGTGGATTTGGATGGGGTTGGCTAAAATGGTTCCTTCCGCTTCTTCTTTTATTGGCCTTGGCCTTTTTTGGTCTTAAATCCTGCAATGAAAATAAAGTTAAACTTGAAGCCGAAGCGGCTGTAGCAGCTAAAATCGCAGCAAATAAAGCGGCAGCTGAAAAAGCCGCGATGTTAAAAGCTGAAACGGAGGCTAAAGCCAAAGCTACCGCCGCAGCGGCGGCTGCAGCCGCTGCAAGCGCAGCAGAAGCTGTTGCGCAAACCCCTGAACCTGAACCTGAACCCGCACCGCAGCCCATAGCTGAACCGGAAGTGGCAACACCAACGTCAGCGGCTTATACGAGCCGGGCTTGCGGCCCATCGGAAATTGGTATCTTTAATGTGCCGAATACAGCGCCTGTTTCTTTGTCCTATCTCGGCAGTAACCCTGAGTTCGGAGATAGTCACGGGCTTTCGCCGCGCCAATTTTATGAAAAGCTGAATGCACGTTATAGCGCCAGCACATATGATGCAGGCTACCTCGACCACGTCTTCCGCCAGATCGGATATCCGGGTGGGTTTAAGGACGCTGATGCATCTGTATTCTCAAATGAGACCTTGCCACAAGGCGCTAAGGGATTGTTGGGCTTTGGTCAGCAACATGCTTATCAATATTCTAAGCTGGATGTCACAAATTCCCGTGATCTTGAAAGCTTCCGCATCCAATCCAGAAATGGCCGCGACATCAACTTTATGAAGACTTGTGGTAACTATATGTATACTTGCAACTAAACGGCGCTTCATATTTTATTTAAAGGCCCCAATTTTGGGGCTTTTTTGTGAGGTGCTCTCGCAGTTTTCACGATAAAGTCTCTTGAAATAATTTAAAAAAAGCTCCACTAGCGGCGCAGTTTTAAAAAGGGTGAGCACCAGCTTCGTTTCTTGGGTTATTTCAAAGACATAAGTTTCAAACGCGATGGTATTCATGTCGCGACGACCGGTTTCATTATCCCTATAAATCGTAGTTTGCTGAAAAGCGCATGGGCGAGTTTAAAAATCTACGGCTACTTTAAAAAACGGCAATTTTTTCATATCTTTTCCGCCCCTAAATCCAATGGGACGCTGGCCTTTCATCCGCAAAACCCGGGACCATGGTATAATATTTGGCAAGTCAGCCGATTAGCAAACCTTAAAACGGAAGCTGATTTTAACACAGCGGATTATATTTTTATCTTCGAAGATTCGACACAGAATTTATATGATCAAAGTTTTGCGGATCATAGGGATGTTATAAAAGTGAATGCGCGCGTCAACGATATTTCCAAGACCCATGTGGCAAATATTTTCGAGAAGACTTTCGGCTATGCCCTGCATATTGACCCTTTGACCTATGAAGGCCCTGCTATCCGTAAATCTGATAATAACGGGACCCATGACGGTATTGTCATAAATTGTCCTATTGATCAGGATGACCTTCTGCTTGATTGTGTTTATCAACGTCTTGTCGATACGACCTATAACGAGGGAACGAGCGAAGATTGGCGGGTCGCTTATGTCCTTGGAAAAATTGCGCTTGTTTATCATAAATATAAGCCGTTGGATGATATGTTCGGCACGCATTATCTAAGCGTCGATGTTTATGATGATCACGAAGTTTTCTCTGAAAATGAAATTCGCTTGATTACAGAATTTTGTGAAAATATGGGTCTCGATTTTGGCGCCATTGATGTGATGCGCGACAAGCATGATGGCCGTATCTATATCGTCGATGTCAATAAAACAGGTATGCCTGTATTGTGCTTAAGCCTAAAAACACAAATTAAATGCCAGCAAAAAATTGCGGATGCTTTAATACAGGGGTTGGGTCAACGTTCTGTATAATTTCAACAGCAAGTTTAGCGTCTATTATCTAGGTGTTCAGCTAAGCGAATGCTTAAAGCCATCATAGATAAGGTCGGGTTGACTTGTCCGCCAGTCGGAAACGTTGCGCCGCCTACAATGGAGAGATTTTTCGTTCCGTGAACTTTCAGATTCTGATCAACGACACCTGTTGACGGGTCTTGGCTCATTCGGGCGCCTCCCATATGATGTAAACTCTCACGCATGGGTTGCTCTAATATGTCTTCAGGCGTGCGGAGCCGCTGGATTGTACCCATCTTGTTTTGAGCTAACCAATCGCTGAGAATGTCATTCATTTTACAAGCGCTACGGAGTTCAAGTTTGTTAAGACTCCAATGCACAGAAGCATTTCGGCGTCCTTCACTATCTATTTTGGTTCCTAAGGAAATTTTATTTTCATAGTCAATATCTTGTTCAATGCTTAGTTCGATGTTAATTTTCGGATTTGCGAATATGTGTTCTCTGCCGCGGAGTTTAGATATCATCAAGCGTATACTTTGCAGCGGAGAGAAAGGAGTTTGATCCATATATCTAAAAGTCGCAGACATATTTGAAATATTATATTTTGCCATTGCCTGTGGATGTATTTTCAGGCCAATTTCGTGCGAATGGTTTGGTTTTCGGCGAAAACGATTAAAACTTTTTTGTAAGCGTTTTGTATTATCGAAATCTGCTTTTATTTGTCCTCCGTCGACTAGTAAATGCTGATGAAATCCATGCCCGATCCATTTTTTTATCGGGCCAATAAGATCGCGATTCTCTAACGCATTATCGAGTAAAAAACGACTCGTCTCTACGCAACCACAGGCCAGTACAAAGTGTTTGGCATGGATAGTTATTTCACGCCCTGATGGGTCGCGTATCTGTAATGTTTTTACATCTTTTCCATTTGTCGTAATTCGCGTTGCAGCAGCATTTGTTAGGAGTGTTTTATTTTTCTTAAGGAAAGTAGGATCGAAGAGTTTGCCGATATGTACGGGGGCTTCTGGTCGTTCAAAGGCATATTGCCAATGTTGTAAGCCGAGGCTTTCAGATGGGGCGCTGATAACTTCATTTAGAGCGTTTTTATTCATGTAGCTTTCTGAAGGTTTAATGCCGAGAGCATTTCGAGCGATCGCGTAATAGGGCGTAAGAACATGCGGCGCAATTGGCCATCCGCTATATTTGACCCATGTTTTTTTTTCAAAGTCAACAGGATCAAGATCTGCACATCGACCCGCCCACAGTGCACCTGCCCCTCCGATAATTTGGCGGCGAAGAGATTGATTATTCATCTCCATACCCGTTGTTTCAAAGATGAATTTTTTATCCCTTTCAAGATTTTGGTGAAAGTCACCTCCCTCTATGACAATAAGGTCGCGTTTTAAATGTGCTGCGAGGGTAAGGCCGCTGGCTCCTCCGCCTAATATAACGACGTCAGTTTGTAGGGTGTTTACATTCAAAGAGCTGGAGTCAATAATCATCAATCACCCCCCCCCTTTTTGAAGATGTTGCCCATTAATTGGCACTCTTAGATAATAGAGGTGCTATAATGTTTTTAGAGACATTAAAAGAGAGTTTAAGAGGTTTATTGTCAAGTTTGATATTTAGGTGATGCCAAGATTGGTTTCTGGAAATTGTTTACAATGAACTAAGATTGTTTCATCTTTGGCCCATAAGTCTAAAGCAATAACAAAATACAGACATGGGAGAATGGTCATGGTTAGAATTAACCCGGATAAAATCTTAAAGAACGGGACTACAAAGCTTGATGAATTGGACGTTATTCTGACACGTCAAAAGGCGGCATTTAACGCGGCCCCTAATATCCCGTGGACTTTGCGAAAAGCTAACTTGCAAAAATTGGGGGATGTTATCAAAGCTCATGAGGCCGACTTTATAAAAGCTATTTCTGAAGATTTTGGCCATCGCGCAGCAGAAGAGACAATTCTAGCTGAAACTATGGTTATTCAAGGCGGAATAAGTCATGCTATTAAATATACGCCCGGTTGGATGCGCCGACGCCGCGCGCCAACGGCTCTGCAATATAAACCGGGCTCAAATAAAATTATCCCACAGCCTTTAGGTGTCATCGGAATCATCAGCCCGTGGAATTATCCTCTGCAGCTTGCAATTATGCCGTTGATCGGCGCGCTGGGGGCGGGCAATCGTGCCATGATAAAGCCGAGTGAATATACGCCAAAATTCTCAGATCTTTTAAAGTCCGTCCTCGGTAAAGTTTTCTCTGATGAGGAAGTCTATGTCGCGACGGGCGGCGTTGATGTGGCCAGTGCGTTTTCCTCTCTGCCCTTTGACCATTTGGTCTTTACGGGCTCGACGAATGTCGGACGTATTGTGGCTAAAGCAGCAGCGGACAACCTTGTGCCTTGTACATTAGAGTTAGGCGGGAAGTCTCCGACCCTTATCGATGATAGTGCGAATATGAAATTAACAGTGCCGAGGATTGCTAATGCTAAATTATTGAATTCAGGTCAGACCTGTGTTGCGCCGGATTATGTTTTAATGCCGCAATCCAAAATTAACGCATTTTCTGAGGCTATTATTACTCAAGCCGAAACGTTTTATCCTACAATTGCTGGCAATGATGACTATACTTCTATAATTGCTGACGGTCATTATGCGCGCCTGCAGACTCTGCTCGAGGATGCCGAGAATAAAGGCGCAAAAATTCGTGTTGCCGGTGACGATGATAAGCAACAACTCGCTAAAGAGCGGCGAGTTCCTTTGACCGTTGTCACAGACACAACGCCTGATATGAAAATCATGCAAGAAGAAATTTTCGGACCACTTCTGCCGATCGTAGCCTCAGAAACACTCGACGACTCTCTGGACTATGTTCAAAGTCATGAACGTCCGCTCGCGCTTTATTGGTTTGGCGAGGATAAGAAGAAACGTGACCGTGTGTTAAATGAGAGCATTTCCGGCGGTGTCACGATCAATGATGCAGCTTGGCATGTTATTCAGGAAGATATACCATTTGGCGGCGTAGGGCCATCTGGTATGGGGGCCTATCACGGCGAAGCGGGCTTTCAGAGTTTCTCTCATATGAAGGGAGTCTTCTTCCAGAGTAAGTTTAGCCAAGGTAAAAAGTTACACCCCCCCTACGGGCCCGCCACGCATAAAATGCTCAGCCTCATGAAGAAGATTATCTAATATGGAAAGCTATGATTATGTGATTGTCGGCGCAGGCTCTGCGGGCTGTGTTCTGGCCAATCGCCTTTCTGAAGACCCCAGTGTTACTGTTTGTTTATTAGAAGCCGGCGGCTCGCATAAGCATTGGAGTGTTTTCACACCTGGTATAACAATTTGGAACATGGTGTTTGGAAAGCGTAATTGGCGCTTCGATACAGAGCCTCAAAAGGGATTAAACGGACGCAAGGGCTATCAACCTCGCGGCAAAGTCTTAGGAGGCTCGTCCAGTATTAACGCCATGATTTATATTCGGGGGCACAAGGCCGATTATGATGAATGGGCGCGGCTAGGTAATAAAGGGTGGTCCTATAAAGACGTATTGCCTTATTTCAAAAAGAGCGAACATAGAGATGCTGGCGGTGATGAATTTCACGGAGAAGGCGGCCCATTAAACGTCGCAACCTTGCGCAGTCCTGGCACTATTAATGATGTTTTTTTCGAAGCCGGGCGACAAAACCAAATGCCTTTCACGGATGATTTTAACGGCGCGCAGCAAGAAGGCCTTGGGATGTATGAGGTTACCCATAAAGATGGCGAACGCTGGAATACAGCGCGCGCTTTCCTCGATGATTATATGGATCGCCCTAATCTGACTGTTATTACACATGCCATGACGCGAAAGGTAATTGTAGATAATGGCCGCGCAAGCGGAGTCGAGGTGAAAGTTAAAGGTAAGATACGCAGTATTAACGCACGCCGCGAAGTCATATTGTCAGGCGGGGCTTTCGGCTCGCCCCAGCTTCTTTTGCTCTCGGGCATTGGACCAAAAGAGAAATTGGAGCCGCATGATGTTCCCCAAGTTCATGAGCTTCCTGGCGTTGGTGAAAATTTGCAGGATCATATTGATTACGTGATTTCTTATGATGCCAAGGTGAAAGATAATTTGGGGTTTTCATTCATGGGGACTTTCCGAACGGTTGGTCAAATTTTCCGGTATATGAAAAATCGTAGCGGTATGTTTTCTTCCAACCTCGCGGAGAGCGGGGGGTTCCTCTACACAGATCGTTCGGAACCTTCGCCCGATATCTCGCTCGTTCTTGTCCGCGCGGTTGTTGATGATCATGGGCGTAAGCTGCATTGGGGCCATGGCTATAGCTGTCATGTTTGCGTGTTAAGGCCCAAGAGCCGCGGCGCTTTATGGCTGAAATCTGCTGACCCTGAGGCTCCTCCTGCCATTGATCCGGCCTTTCTAGAAGATGAGGAGGATATGGATACGCTGGTGCGAGGCGCGAAAATGATGACGCAGATATTGGAAGCTCCGGCCTTTGACGATATTCGCGGCAAGCCATTTTACAAAGCCGGTACAACGGATACGCAAGAGCTCAAAGAGGACATACGCGCCCGTGCAGACACGCAATATCACCCTGTAGGCACTTGCAAGATGGGGCATGATGATATGGCCGTTGTTGATGATCGGTTGCGTGTTCACGGCATAGAAGGCCTGCGAGTTGTCGATGCTTCGATTATGCCTAACATAGTGTCGGGCAATACCAATGCCCCAGCGATTATGATTGCAGAAAAGGCTTCAGACATGATTAAAGAAGATGCATTGGTTGGGTTAGCTCAAGCCGCAAAATAACCAAGCTAATCTATATTGTAACACTTAAAAGAAAAATGATGGCCTCCACACGGACTTGAACCGCGGGCCCCTGATTACAAACAAATGATCTGAGAGCGACTGAAATATACCTTGTTATTCAATGAGTTAGGAACTTACTTGGGTGTCATGATGTGATGACGTTATATCCATCTCATCGTTGTACTTCTGAAAAATTCGTAGTCTATTCATAAAACGTCAAGATGATAAAATTTAAGAGGCTGTCCCAGATAACTCATTTCAGAGTTATCTGGGACAGCCTCTTGTTTTTCCAACTCGCCAGAAATCTTCCGCGCGAGGGATACGGATAGCCGACTGTCTGAAATTGACATTAATGTGACAAAGCCCTCTATAAAATGGAAGCCTAAGGTATTTAGCTAAGGTTAAAATTTCTAGATTGACAAAATTAAACGTATGTATCATACAATCGTATTATAATATAAAAACCACTACCGAGGGAAACATGAAAACGAACAATTCTAACTGGTGTGCGTTAATGGCGACCACAGCCATATCAGTAGCGTCAATGACACTAATGGCACCGACCACGGCTTTTGCACAATCATCATTAAATGCAGGCGGATTGGATGAAATTGTCGTTACGGCTCAGCGCAGGGAAGAAAATCAACAGGATGTCCCAATTGCCGTTACAACGGCGACAGCCAAATTTTTAGACGAAAATGATGTGCGCACCATTGAAGATTTGAACGGAGCTATTCCGGGTTTTGTGACGACAAATACAGTGGGTTATAGCGGCGCGCCGTTGAGTATTCGCGGTATTGGCGGGGCCAATGGCGGGGGTAACCTTTTCAATGATGAGCCCGTCGGAGTCTATGTGGATGGCGTCTATATTGCGCGGTTGAGTTTCTCGACGGCGGATTTATTGGATGTCGACTCCATTCAAGTTCTGCGCGGCCCACAGGGCACGCTTTATGGTCGAAACTCGACCGCGGGCGCAGTTCTTGTGACCACAAACCGTCCAACACAGGAGTTTGAAGGTGAGCTTAAAGTTGGGGCGACAAGCTTTGGCGATTATAATGTGAGCGGTGTCCTGTCAGGCGGTTTCACGGATACGCTTTCGGGACGTCTAGCTGTGGGTTATAGTGACAAGGACGGGTTTGGTGAAAATGCGTTTGATGGACGTGGTGTTGGGGGGTCTGAAGACTTGTCCGCTAGAGCTTCTCTACGGTATGAACCAACAGACGCTGTGACATTTGATCTCATTGGAGAATATCAGGACCGGTCGGCTAATCCGGCTCTCATTCCGGTGACGTCTGTTGGTGAAACAAATGGAATTGGGTCTCCGTTTGTGCCGCGCTCTGATTTGGACGAGGTTCTGGAAGATGATGAGTTTGATTTTAATGATGAGAACTTGGCAGACTCGGAAAGTTATGCTTTAACTCTCTCGGGTGAAATTGATTTTGGCTGGGCAAATTTAAGCACAATTTCAGCTTACCGTAGTTGGGATTTGACGGGTACGCAGGATTCAGATAGCGGCCCGCTTCAGCTATTTAACAATAATGGCGATATCGATTCTGAACAATTCTCTCAGGAATTACGTCTGGCGTCTAATAGTGATGGGCCACTTTCGTGGATCGTTGGCGGGTTTTATTTCAATGAAACATCGGATTTGTTGTTCGAAATTCGGAACTTTCGTGGCCTATTCGGCTTAGGAACGGAAGCTGTCTTTGATGCCTCGCAGGATACCGAAGCTTATGCCATTTTTGCTGACCTTACATATGATCTGAATGAGCGTCTCTCCGTTACATTAGGCGGACGTTACAGTTCTGAAGACAAAGATTTTGTCAATGATCAGATTGTCACGACGATTACGGGTGGGACATTGCCGCCCTTCTTCTTCGGGGGAGCTACACTTCCGGCAGGATTTCCATTTGCCAATCCACCTGAATTTACAGCAGATGCTTCCTTTGATGACTTTTCTCCTCGTGTCGTGGTGGATTTCAAGGCAACCGATGATGTGTTATTATATGCTAGTTACAGTCAGGGCTTCAAAAGCGGAGGATTTAACTCTTTTGGCTTAACGCCTGCCTTTGACTCAGAAGATGTAGATTCTTTCGAGGCTGGATTTAAATCTGACTTTGCCGATGGGCGTGCACGTTTTAATGCCTCTGCTTTCGTTTATGATTATTCAAACTTGCAAATTCGTCTCCCTGTTCCCACGGGCGGTGTGGATATTCAAAATGTCGGGGCGGCTGATATTTATGGATTTGAACTTGAAGGTTCATTGTTGTTAACAGAAGGCTTGACAGTGTCTGCAAATATTTCAGTGTTGGATACGGAAATTAGTGATGGTCAAATTCCAGCAATTTCATCCGCTACGGCACCTTTCCCGATTGGAGCGCCATTACCACTGGCACCCGTTGATGTCGCAGGTAATGAACTTACACGTGCTCCGAATTTTCAAGCTTATGTGAATGCGAATTATGTGAAACAGGTCGGGCCATATCTCGGTTCATTTGGTGCTACATTGAAAAGTCAAAGCGGCGTGTTCTTTTTAGAAACTAATCAGGATACAATGACCTTTAGCAATGAAGACTGGACGGAAGTTGATCTGCGCGCGTCAATCGCAGACCCAGACGATAGTTGGGAATTGGCTGTCTTTGGGCAAAATATTTTCAATGATCGCCATATTTCAGCTGTCACGGCCTTAGGCGGATTTCCAAATGCATCAATCAATGAACCAGTGAAATGGGGGGTTGAGGCCACGATTCGTTATTAGAGTTCTCTATTAACCTAGTGAAGGTTGGTGTAGGATTTTAATATCAACCAATTACAGAGCGTAGCTTATCATGACAGTCACTCCAAAACGCAAGAATAATGCGGCTTTAACACGTCAAAAAATACTTGATGCTGCGGTCGAGCATTTCGGTAAACATGGTTACCAAGGAGCTTCCCTACGTAACATTATAGCAGATGCTGGGGTTAATCTTGGGGCCGCGAACTACCATTTCGGCTCCAAGAAAAAGGTCTATTTTGCGGTTTGCGAACGCTTTTTTCGAAAAACACATGCTATTCGCCTTGAAAGAATGGCCACCGCCTCAGATTTGCCTGCGGGGCGCGAACAATTACGAGCTTTAATAAGAGCTTACATTGGTCCGCATTTGGAGCTTGTAATCGGCAAAGGTGAACACGCATATGGACGACTGGTTATACAAATGATTAATAATGATCAATTGATCTCGGATGAACTATTTGCTGTAGAAATCAACAAAGTTCGTGTTCGCTTTCTTGAATATTTAAGAGAGTGCTGCCCCGGTGTGGATGATGATGTGTTATCGCGAGGTATCGGCTTGATCGTGGCGATTATGGCACAAATTTCTTTTGATCCAAGTTACCGAACATTGACAAAAAAATCACAACTCGAACAACCCGTTACTGACATCATTGACTTGGCCGTAGCCTTTTCATTTGGCGGATTGGTTGAATTATTTGAAATGAATATGGCATGAAATTAACTACATTTCAAAAATCAGGCACAGATAGATTAGGTGTTGTCACGAAAAGTGGGCTCATTGACCTCGCAAAGTATGATACCAATAATCCATATTTTGCATCAATGCAGGCCTTGATAGATGGCGGCGACGAAGCGCTAAAGCAGGCGCAAAGCGTGGTTGATGCGGCATCTGAATGGCTTGAGGTTGAATCCGTCACCATGCGTCCGCCCCTACCGCGTCCCGTTCAGGTTCGGGATTGTTTATGCTTTGAGGAACATTTGCTTAATTCCTATAAAGTCGGTGTAAAAGTTGCGGCCATGAAAGCTGATGATCCGGAAGCGGAAGAAAAAAAATTAAAAGAAAGCGGACGCTTTAATATACCAGACATTTGGTACAAACAGCCAATTTACTATAAAGCCAATAGATTTGCGGTCGGTGTTAATGGGCAAGATATCGTCTGGCCTAACTATTCTAATTTAATGGACTTTGAATTGGAGATGGCCTGTATTATCGGTAAAAAAGGCA
>CAYYMI010000053.1:0-15781 GCA_964472905.1 uncultured Hellea sp.
CGCTGTCATCTAAAATCCAGAAAAAAGGGCGAAGGCTGTAACACTAACCTTCACCCCATGCCCCGACTCTGCGCCTGGAAGGATAGCTTCGAAGGAATTGCAAGTTTTAAGCCAGAAACCACGTCTTATTTTCCCCAGCTCGCTATAGAGCTTTACGGTGAGAAACTTTCGGCATACGGGAAAGATTATTTATTAGGCCTAAGACAGATTAAATTTAACTATTAGTAACAGTATGATAGCTTGCCAAATTTATACAGGAATTGTAATTTCGTAACATATAATAACATCAAAGGTAGATATAGTTGTTATGCATAACGTTATTAAGATTACATCATTAGCAGCTTTCTTGGCGATGTGTTCAGCCTGTACTCAAGCTGAAACTTCATCACACAGCCCTTCAGAGCATTCGGAAGCCCATAGCGACGGACATCATCAAAACGAAACAAAGTCTCAGAGCGATACAGCCAAAACGGCCCATGCAGATAAAGCGGTAGTCAGTGAAACACGCTCAGCCGAAAGTCACACGCACGGTGATGCCTCTTTGGCAATTGTGTTAGACGGTTCTATGCTGACAGTAGAGCTTGACACGCCTTTATATAATGTGTTGGGATTTGAGCATGAGGCGGAGACAGCTACGCAAAAGGCGGCTGTGCTCAAAGCCGAAACAGTCCTAACGCGCGGAGGTCCTCTTTTTGTGTTCAATAGCGAAGCCGGATGTTCGATTATAAGGGATGCAATATCTGTGGAATTGGAACATCATGAAGATGAAGACCATGAAGACCACCATGATGATCACGAAGATGATGAACACGATGATCACGAAGACGATCATGGAGAGGATGACCATGAGGAAGAAGAGTCCCATGACGAGACCCATAAAGATGTTGTCCTGCAGTATGACTATAAGTGCCAGAGCCCATCAGCTCTCAAAAATGTGACCGTCAATCTATTTGAACATTTTGAAAATTTAACAGAACTTGACCTTGTTTATCTCGGACCAAACACGCAAAAGCAGTCCGAGCTAAGCGCAGCGAAACCGCGCATGAACCTAACACGGTGACAAACATGAAAAAGACGATTGGCCTTTACTTACTTTGCTTGGCTTTATCGGCTTGTGGGCAAAGTGCGTCTACATCCGCAGATGGCGAGGCCGTACAAAGAAACTCTGCCGCAACGAGTATCAATGAAAATAAAGATACAAGTAAGGCGACCTTACTTGTTTGGGAAGATTTAATGCCGGTGGGAGAGGACGCAATTTTGGCCGAATTATACTCCGAATTTTATGAGGAGATGGAAACGAAGATGCGGCGACAAATGACATTAGCAGATGCCGCCAGAAATGAAGACGCAAATATAACAGACGTCATTACAGAAGGTAGCGCGCAGGACACAATGGAACAGATTGGGACTTATAATGTTGTCGATAGTCTTGATGGCGTAAAAATACGTCTACCAGGCTATATTGTCCCGTTAGATTTTAGCGCAAAATCTGAGCATGAAGAATTTCTATTGGTGCCTTATTTTGGCGCTTGTCTGCATACGCCTCCCCCACCGCCAAATCAGATCGTTTTTGTTAAGGCAAATCCGGCGGCAAAAATTCCAGATATTAATGAACCCGTTTGGCTAGAGGGCGAAATGAAAACGGGAAAATTCACATCTGAACTGGGCAATAGTGCCTATGAATTGAATTTGTCAAAATTGGAACCTTATGAATACTGATCCTGTTCTACAGGTTCAATATCTTCGCTTTGGTTATGAACCAGGACAAACGCTAATTGATATTGGTAGCTTTACGATCCGCAAAGGTGAAAGTGTATTTTTACGCGGGCCTAGTGGATCCGGTAAAAGTACATTATTGGGTTTAATCGGGGGCGTCTTAACCCCTAATGCAGGATCAGTTGAAATTTGCGGGCAGGACATCAAGGATATTGCTCCCGGCCGGCGTGATCAAATTCGCGCCGATCATCTTGGCATTATTTTTCAGCAATTTAACTTACTCCCCTATCTGAGCGTTATCCAGAATTGCACATTACCGTGCCGGTTTTCAGCCATCAGAAAGCAGCGCGCGATTAAGATGAGCGGGACAGTTGTGGCCGCCGCTCGAACGCTTGTGACAGCCCTAGGGTTATCGAAGGAGCATCTAAGCCGGCCTGTCGGAGAACTTAGTGTCGGACAACAACAGCGCGTCGCTGTGGCGCGGGCGCTGATAGGGGGGCCAGATTTAATTATAGCGGATGAGCCAACGTCTGCGCTTGATCATGATAATCGTGACAAATTCATTAAGCTGCTAAATTCACAAAGAGACGCTTTTGGCAGCAGCCTGTTATTTGTCAGCCATGACAATACACTTGCGACCCATTTTGACCGTTCAGAATCACTCAATGACCTTAATCAGGGAGTGATAGCGTGAGGGGCTCAACCATTTTAACTCTGGCTGTGCGCTCCCTTTGGGCCCGAAAGATGACCGCGGTTTTGACCATCATCTCTATTGCTGCAGCTGTCTTATTATTTGTGGCCGTGGAAAATTTACGCCAAGGCGCACGCACCAGTTTTGAACGCACAATAAGCGATACCGATGTCATCGTTGGGGCTCGCTCTAGCCCGATTAATCTCGTTTTATTTTCTGTATTCCAAATCGGCGACCCGACCAATAATGTAACATGGGAGACCTATAAAGAAGTTCAAAGCCGCTCAGATGTAGCTTGGGCCGTGCCTATCAGTCTTGGCGATTCTCACAGGGGCTTTCGCGTCGTTGGCACAACGCCTGATTATTTTCAGCACTATAAATATGCTGACTCGCAATCCTTAAGCTTTGCGGGCGGCGGCGTATTTGATGACCTGTTTGAGATTGTTATTGGGGCGCAAGTCGCCCGTCAATTAGATTATGAGCTCGGCGCAAATATAACCCTTTCACATGGGTTAGGCGCGACAAGTTTTGTTAATCACGAAGATAAACCGTTTAAAATTACAGGTATTTTAAAACCGACGGGTACGCCTGTTGATCGCTCGGTTATCGTAAGCCTAGGCGCGATTGAAGCTATTCACATGGGCTGGCAGGACGGCACGCCCACCCCGATGAGCCGCCTTGCGACACCGGAAAAGCTTCGACAAATGGAGCTCACACCAGAAAGTATTACGGCTATTTTTGTTGGCGCGACATCACGTGTACGTACCCTTAGTCTACAGCGCGATTTGAACACCTATAAGGCGGAAGCCCTGCAGGCTGTTATTCCCGGCGTGGCGCTCAGCCAACTCTGGAATGTTGTCTCAGTTGTTGAGCGCGCCTTAGCTATTGTTTCAGCTTTCGTTATTGCTGTCGGCCTGATCGGGATTTTGACATCTATTCTAACGACGCTTAATGAACGCCGCCGCGAGATGGCTATTTTAAGAGCTATGGGCGCACGAGGCCATCACGTCTTCACGCTACTTGTCAGCGAAGCGGCACTTCTGGCCTTTA
The DNA here is from genome assembly GCA_964472905.1 of uncultured Hellea sp. Classification (GTDB taxonomy): domain Bacteria; phylum Pseudomonadota; class Alphaproteobacteria; order Caulobacterales; family Maricaulaceae; genus Hellea. The sequence goes on from CAYYMI010000053.1 coordinate 3,458, forward strand.
TAGGGGGAACATTGGGATTAACGCTACTTTATGGATTTATGTGGCTGGCTCGTCCATTTCTGGAAGCCAGGTTTAACATCAGCGCACTACAGATGTGGCCAGGACTATTTGATTTGGGCGTAGTCGGGGCTGTGACGTTAATCGCCGCCTTATTAGGCGCCGTGCCCGCCTTTATCGCGTTGAAACGTTCTCTCGCAGATGGCTTAACGATCCGCGTTTAAAACTGTTTTCTTTACAATTTTATCTGCATCGGATTTATCTGCTCTATCTTTGATTTTCTTAGCGACACGCGCTTTAGCGATGAATGAGGCGCGGTTGGCAACATTAGAAAAGCTTGGCCGTGTTTTCTCGGCAGCTTTAGTTATTAAAGACACATCCTGAGTGTTTTTATTCAATAAGGCAGGATCTTCGGTAGAAATACGCGGATTAAACGGTTCCCAGTTCGCGTTTCCAAAGCCCCCAAATCCGCCGCCATGAAAGCCGCAAGCATAGGCCGGTACGGCCAATGCGGATGTGGTGATGACAAGGGCACTGAATGTAAAACGTTTTAACATAGTATTATTGTATACTATTTAGGCTTTTAAGTCAAAATCACGATTAAGTGCGCTTAATATCTTCACTCATTTAGCGTAAGTATTGGAGATTGGCGAGGTCAAAAAGTGGGAAGTAAAAACTCATTAGTAAATGTCACTGAGATTTATATGAAGTAGCTTGTTCGGCAGGCTGATATAATACACACAAATTGTGTAGTGGAATGTAATATAGGCTATTTATTTTTGCTAGCATTGCTGACTTAAAAATTGACGAAATAGCCGGCCGGATAACATCCTCATCTGAGAACTCTTACGTGTCATAATAAAGCGCTTTCTATCAAAATTACTAAGTAAAAGATGGTTCAGTTTTTAATGGGCAAGACAATTGGGAGCTTAATCTTCCAATGACTTAAATCGAATCTACTCACTGGTGCTAGAGCTTTATCCATAACACCATTACTTTGGGCGCTGGTGGTATGATCGTCGTAAGGGAAACTATGCCTAGAAAGTAATTTTTAAAGACGTCGTAAACATAATAAAAAAGCACAGCTTAAATTAAGCTGTGCTTTTTATGAGACTTAAAACTTTGCTGTGATACCTGCAAAGTAGCGCGGTCCAAAGACATTGATCTCTGCAAAGTTATCCAAAGTTGGGTTAAATTGCTCACGTGCTGTATTGAGCAAGTTAGTCCCTTCAAGAGAAAATTTGAGTCTATCATTGATTTTATAAGAGAAACGTCCATCCAGTACAAAAGCCTCATCAATGAAACGCAGGTTTAAAGGCGTCGTGATGAATTGCTGGAAGAACTCACTCCGATATTTACCAACAGCCGTTACAGTCGCGTCACCAATATTCAAGTAAATTTGACCATTTGCTGTATGCTCTGAAAGACCAACGAGATTAGCCGGAGGTACAAAGCCTTCCCGAACTGAAACAATTTCACCGCTTTGATCAAGCGTTACAGCTTCACCGAATTGTCCATCTTCGAATTCAAAATCAGAATCTGCATAGTTGTAACTCGCTTTGAATCCGAGACCACTCAAGACGCCTGGCAAATATGTAAAGGCATGAGCCGCATTTAGCTCGACACCGAAGATTTGGCTTCTTTCATCAGTTGTTGTTAAAACTGGGACTTCGACGGTGATAGCTTCACCATTGACTGTAAAAGTTTCGGTTTGGAGTGAATTTTGGAAGCCCCCTGTAAAGTCTTTAAGATAAACTCCAACAGCTAAGATGGAATCTTCATTTGGATACCATTCGGCTGCAATATCATAATTCCAAGAGGTAAATGGCTCAAGTCTTGGGTTGCCATTTGCAATAACGCCGCCGATAAAGTCACCAATAGTTGTCGTCTCGTCGACTGTGTCATCAAGGCTTAGCGCAACAACCGTCCGGCCGCTGCCTAAGTCTGATGGATCAGGGCGTGAAATAGCCCGAAATACGCCACCACGAACAAGCACATTGTCATTGACTTCGAGAACCGCATTAGCGCTTGGTAATAACTCAGTATAGCTAAACTCTTCTCTAAGAGCCACGAGCGAGTCCACATTACCACTTACGTCAAAGTCTGTAATATTGCCATCATCATCGACATCAACATCGAAGCCGCCGCGGAAACTATTCGACGTGAGTGTCGTATCAATATAGCGCAAACCAAAATTACCTCGTAGAGGCAAGCCATCAAATTCGGTATCGAAATTAGCCTGAGCATAAAGGGCAATCGTTTCCTCTTCAATATCGACAGACTGGACTAATTCAGCAACACTGGCATCTGCCGCTGTGGGCGCGATGAAACCGCGTCCTAGAAGCGTCTCAGGTAAGCACAATCCATTAAATGTTAGGAATGTATTACCCGTACCCTCAGCAATCACATTGCCATCTGAGTCAATATTTGTGATCAGGTTGCCATTTGTCTCTCCGTTTAGGAAATTATCCTCAACAAACCCATCTCTTGCACAAGCCGCTGCTGCAAGAGGCCCAAGGTTACTACCAAGACCACTCGATTCGTTAACTGTATCTGTATCGCCATTATTTAGGAAACCAAGGGATGCAAGTTCGGCTGCCGTACCAGTAACGTCGATATCCCCGTTAGAGTCGATAATAAATGGAACTGTAGTACCAGGAACAAAACCCGTTACATCTTCAAAGTCATCATTATTAAGATCGTTGCCATTACCAAGCTCACCAAAGCCAACTAGGGTACCTAAACCCAATTCATTAGCGAGAGCTCTTTCATCGCTATCACCTATATCAAGCTCAATCGTTGCAAAAATCGGCGTGCCGCCAATTTCTGACGGAAACAAGCCATCCAAGAAGTCAGTATTATCATCAAGCTCAATTTCATTACGCACACGTGGAAGCTGATCGTAATTTTGCACAGAATAACGGGCACCCGCCTTAAAAGCACTAAAAATGCCATGATCGACATCATATTCAAGATCACCCTTAAGAGCATAAATTTCATGATTTCTGAATTGGTTAAGGTCTTCTTGGACCTCAACATTATCATCCGTAAAAATAGAAGGATCATTCACATTAGTATCACGCAATGTAAATTGCTGCCCCTGAGTTCCATTTTGCAGTATCTCAAGACCAATTAAGCGGCTTGATGTTCCAACACGGCCTCTAAACTGCTCTTCACGGCGCGATGTATCCGAATAAGACGCATCCACATTAAGATTAAGTCTATCCGTTAAATCCCATGACACGTTTGCTCCGCCGCCAAGATATTCTTCACTGCGTTCACTAAATTGAGTCCGTGCTTCAATCGGACCCGAGACACCCCCAACGCGAAGCGCGCCCGTGCTTGTTGTTTGAAGCTCAAATCCATCTAAAAGATCACTATCGCCATCAGGCTCAAGATCATTCGCATCGAACGAAATTTCGTTTCTAATCTCGGTAAAGGTCCGATCAGAATATTGTACATCAACATTAACGTCGATCCGGTCATTTGGACGCCACTGAGCAGCGCCAAAAATTGAATCACGCGAATCATCAGTGATGTTTTGACGGAAACTACGGCTTGAAGACGTTAGAACAAAGTCCTCATCAACACCAAAAGGTTGACCTGTAAACGGATTTATTTCTTGTGACGCCTGAACATCGGCATCATCAATAAAGGACTCACCAAATGTATCACCTCCATTATTATCCGACTCCAGGTTCAGGAAAGCCGCAACAAGCTCCTCGTCAGTGAAAGCATCCAAATTATCTTCAGTGACCTCAATGCCATTAATAAATGGCCGAACATCATCACCGTCGTCAAACTCTTGCTCCACGAAAGTTCTAAAAGTCTCCGTATCATTACAGCTGTTACCCGCAGAAATGAGGGGAAGTCGGCAGGCTTGGAATGTCGATGTCGAACGTGCTTCTTGTTCTGCATTAGGACGGCGCTGTATTTGCCCGCCAATTGAAAGACCAAACTCCCCAATACTGTCGCTCTCCCACTGATCAACATAGCTACCAGTCAATCTGTAACCAATGGTCCGTTCCCGATCATCAATATTCAAGTTATCGGGCTGAATGTTACCTTTCGCCTGTAACTGAACGCGGCGCTTGCCATATTCGAGCGGCTTAAGCGTCGATAATGCGATTTGACCCGCAACGCCGCCTTCGATGAAGCTGGCTTCTTGCGTCTTGTAAACTTCGAGTTTGTTAAAGAGTTCTGAAGGGAACTGGCCAAAGTTGACTGAGCGGTCACCACTTCCATTCGTTGCCTCACGGCCATTAATAACGGTTGATCCCAAAAATGGCCCTAAACCACGAATAGAGACCTCGGTCGCGCCGCTCCCTTCGCGTTGTGACCCTACAGATGTAATCTGCTCAAGGGCTTCGGCAATAGATAAAGCTGGAAGGTCGCCGATTTCATCAGCGGAAAGACCGTCAACAACCGTTGTTGCCTGCCGCTTAAGCTCAAGTGCGTCTTGAATAATTTGGCGTGTGCCCGTCACGACAATTTCATCGCCAGCGTCTTGTGCAACGGCAACACTTGAGGTCGCCAATGTTGCAACACCGACACTGAAAAGCAAAGAAGCCTTTAATGTTGATTTAGAAGCTGCGCTTCCTGGAATATATCCTCGTATAAAACGAATCATCTTATTTCCCCTTGATGGTTTTAGTTTAGTTTGGTAGTGCCAGTTAAAAGCCATCAAAATCAATTTTGTCAACCATTCTAACTAACCAAATCATTTTTATTGGTAATGCCAATAAATTTATTTGGTAATTTAAAGTGGTTTTACAATTTAAAGTAATAGTAAGCGGATATATGATATTTTAGCATTATTCCTAATGCTGATTTTGCTCACCTATCAGGTTTTAGAGTGATAGAGAGTAGACTTATTTAATGACGCAAGTTGTTGGCTTTGAATTTATTTTGAGTTTGCGCTTTATATTCCGTTTTTGTGATTCTCTAGTGCTGGACGAAATTTTATAGCTCCTGCTAATCTCGTAGGTCTTTCAACTTATATGATAAGGGTGTGCTGTATTTGAAGACTTTTGTCTTGAACTTAACCCGTCACACTAACCCTCAGTTACCTCGGCGGCTAATCCGCTGAGCATATTGACGATATTGGGAATAGGGAGTTTGTCGCTATCGAGGCCGTGGCTCATGCGCAGCAGCGGCGATATCTGTATAGCTGATCATTACATCATCCCCGTCCTGATAGACATGCATCTTTAGCGGCAAGACAATGCCCATTTTCGGATTACGGCTCATGAGCGGCGTGCCGCCTTTGGGATTGCCAAAAATAAAGAGCGTTGAGGGCGCAAGCTCTAGCCCCGCTTTGCCCGCGCCTGCCGCGTGATCAATTTTAGCAAATAAGTTGAGCGGGCGTTTACCTATCGCCGCTTCAACACGGGCGACGGTATCAGTAAAACTATGCGGGCTGGTCACGGTTTTGATGGCGGTTTTGGTCATGGTAGCGGAGCTTTCTATAGTTGCGTTTGGTGTTGTCGTGGCCGGCGCGCAGGCTACAACCCCTAAGGATAGGATTGTGAAAAGAAGGATTGAGGCTTTCATAATAGGCTCCGCTGGCGATTATGCGCCTGACCTAACACATAGACGACGTTAACAACAATCACGCAAGCGCCGAGTTTAAACACATCATAGTGAAGATGATAGCGAATAGGCCAAACGTCATTGGTGACCAACTCGGGTTTTGAGCGGCCTTGATTGTGATTAGAGAAGGTGTTGATTATTCAACTGATCATATTGGGTTTTCAAAGACATAGCGATAGGTGTTAATACCGATGAAGTTGGCTAGGACATTTATATCTCTATCAATCATATCGTCGATAATGTCGTACCACTCATCTTTGTCTTCTGGGTCTTCAGTTTTGTCATCCCGGACAAGGGCAAAGCCCGCTGATCCGGAATCTATCTTCGAAGACGTGCCGATGGCTTTAGGTTCCGCATGCGGGATGACATCTTTGGAGATGGCGTTTTGGTCTTCTGCCTCCAGCGCCATCGCCGCATAAAATTCCATCGGCCAGACGGTGGCGATGCCTAAGCCCTCCGGCTTATAAACCGGCACGGCGTTATACTCATACTCCCCAATAGTCAGCTCAGAATAGATTGTCAGCTTACGCACGCCTTGGCGTTTAGCCCTTGGTAGAGGCGCAAGACGGAACATCCCGTCACAATCCAGCTTATACGGGTCACGATAAGTCCCCTCAGAGACACAGGCCTTGGCACATCTACGGGCATGGGCTTTGAGCCGTTCGGACTCCGCAATGCGCTCCGGCATACGCCACCACACAGGCTCTGGGTCTTTTGGTCTTGGCGCTACGCGCCGTTTCGGAAGATCGCCTTGGGCGCGCTGAAACGCCTTATCCCATAATTTGAGCTTCCGCAGCCCGCCCAAATCCTTGAGCACCCGCTTTCGCCATATGGGACTTGCCAGCATATCGAGCTTACGCGTGAGCAAATCATTATGGGTCAGGACTTTGATATAGGCCTTGACGGTCCGTGCCATACGGTAGGAGGCGCGCTCCATCTCACGGTGACGCCCAATGTCTATATAGGTCTTAATCAGAGCGATAAGCGCCAAATAACGCGCCTCTAAAGGCTTAGCGTCGATATATTTAAGAGATGTCGGAGGTAAGTAAAAATAAGTCATATCCCTGTATAAGGGGGTCTGAGTTCCTGAGGATTAAGTTTTTTTGTAAGAAATATAAACAATAGTTGCATTTCTCGCTTTTGTTGCTTTAGGTGGGCAAGATTTATTATCTGGGGACGTATTATGAGAAGATGGAGGGGTTGGCCCAAAAACTTTGTTAATAGGCTAAATGGTGCAAGCGGTGTTATTGGGCTCGGTGGAGCTGGATTGGCTGTTGCAGGTGCTGTTGTTGCAACTCCTGTGATAATTGGTGTGGGGGGTGTTTTTGTGGCAGGAACAATTTTGTATGCGGGAACCTCGACAATCCCAGAAAAAGTACTTGAGGCGAAAAATTGCCTAGGTACAAGAATGGACTTAAGTCGACTTGAATTGATACACCCAACGCCACCTAGGATAGGTCTAGTCGGCCCTTCAAAATCAGGAAAAAGTACTTTCTTGCATCAGGCAGTACAGGATACTACTCCGCCTCGCACGGAAAATGTTACTTTTTTAATTAAAAATGACCAGTCTAAACCCGGTAACTACATCGCCATTATAGATGGTGCAGGGCAAAGCCTTGCTCAGCAGAAAAGAATAGTTAGATGTTCGGAATTAATTTTAATTTTTTTCGATCATGACCCCGGAGCTAATAAAGTAGCTCCGACGAAATCAAGAACTGAAGAAAACAAAGCTTTTTTGTATAATGTAATTGATGAAATAATTAATTATCGTAATGAATTTGAGGTAAAAAAGGCCATACTTGTATTTAATAAGCAAGACTTATGGGAACGTAGTGCCAATAAAAAACGCTATTATGATTGGTCGAATGAAATGTTGGAAGCTTGGAGAAAATCTGAAGTTTTTATTCCAGTTGAACCTTTTTATCATAGCAATGTGGTATCTAATCGAATTAATGAGTTAATAAATACTATTTTTGAAGAAGTGAGTGTTTAAAAGTGGATCAGTTGAATGATTATGCGGCAATTAATATTTCCAATTCGCCATTAGAGTTTGTTTTAACAGGGCCAGTCGGTAAGCATAGCGCGGTACTGGTAAAATCAAATGATGCTGGGTTAGATTTAATTGGAGCTGCAGAGATAAGCAAAGAGGCTTTTAAACTCTTTGAAAAAAAACGTCCTCGTAGGTCGAATATAGTTTATTCTATAATGAATTCGAGGGATGACTTTAAAAGTATATTGCAAAGAGTAGATACAGACGGCCTTAGTAACTTGCCTGATAATAATGATCAGCGAATTAGTAACTACGTAATGGTTTGGAAGGGCTATGCTGACGATGAAGAGCTGTCAACGATTGAAAAAGAGTTGAACTTAAGATCCAGTGAACTTCATGATGCGATCAAGAGGAAATCAGAATCTGAAATTGAATGGCTGGTTTCTCCCGTAATATTGATTTGCAACAAAGCAAATGAAGCTATTATTTCAAGAAAAAATGCTAGTAAAAGAGCATTCTATTTTATGATGATTGTCTATGTAGCTCTAGCAATATCAGCTGTCGTCCTTCAGGTTATGCGTTCATCAGGCCTATTCGGTTAGTTGGTTGAGCTTTACCACTGCCTGTTTTACACACCCTCATGACTCAGACCCTCAAAATCGCGTCGGCGCAGCTTAACCCGCATGTCGGGGCGTTGGCATCCAATATGGAGAAGGCGCGGGCGGCTTATGACCGCGCGAAATCTGACGGAGCGGATATTTTGGTTTTGCCGGAGCAATTTGTCATTGGCTATCCGGCGGAGGATTTGGTGCTTAAGCCTGCCGCTGTCGCCGATTGCAAGGCCCATGCGGAGGATTTTGCGCGGCTGACAAAAGATGGGCCAGCTGTGGTGTTTAACTTGCCGTGGCGAGAAGAAAAAGACAGTGGGGATGGTAAGTTATATAACGCTGCGCTCTTTATGCGGGGCGGCAAGATTACCGATGTGCGCCTGAAACATCATTTGCCCAATTATGGGCCTTTTGATGAGGCGCGGATTTTTACCAAAGGGCCTTTGCCAGAGCCAATCGCGTTTAAAGGCGTGACCATAGGTTTGCCGATTTGCGAAGATTTATGGCAGCCGGGTGTGGCCTCTCATTTGGCGGATAAGGGCGCGGAGATTTTAATTTCGCCCAATGGGTCACCGTGGCGGCGTACGGCGCTGTCCGAGCGTGTCGAGGCACTGGGCGATAAGGTTCATAATGAAGGTTTGCCGCTGATTTATGTCAACCAGATTGGCGGGCAGGATGAGCTTGTCTTTGATGGGTCGAGCTTTTCTATGGCCGCCGATGGAACCATTGTTCAGGCGCTTAAGAGCTTTGTCGAAGATTATGATATTGCGACATGGGAGAAGAAAGACGGGGGTTGGGTATGCACTGAGGCCAAGGTCGAAAAACAGCTCACGGGGCATGAGGCGGATTGGCGGGCCATGTGTTTGGGCCTCGGCGATTACGTCAATAAGAACCGGTTTAAGCAGATCGTGCTCGGCCTGTCGGGCGGGGTGGATAGCGCCGCCGTCGCCGCCATTGCCGCCGACGCGCTTGGCCCTGACCGCGTGTGGTGCGTGATGATGCCATCGCGCTATACGGCGGGGGAGAGCCTAGGCGACGCCGAAGATTGCGCCAATCGTATTGGGTGCCGCTATGACGTGATTGCGATCAAGCCCGCTTTTGACGCGTTTAAAGAGATGCTCGCCCCGATGTTCAAAGACCTGCCCTTTGATACGACCGAAGAGAATATGCAGTCGCGTACCCGCGCGCTCACACTTATGGCGATATCTAATAAGTTCGGGCCTATGGTCGTGACAACAGGGAATAAGTCCGAAATGGCGGTGGGCTATGCCACGCTTTATGGGGATATGTGTGGGGGGTATAATCCTGTCAAAGACATCTATAAGACCGAGCTGTTTGCGCTGTGTAAGTGGCGCAATAAAAATAACCCTGAGGATTTGCTCGGCGGGGATTATCCTATTCCCGATAATATCATCACCAAGCCGCCCTCGGCTGAGCTGCGCGATGATCAGAAAGATAGTGATAGCCTGCCGGAATATGATGTGCTCGACGATATTCTCTTTGGCCTGATCGAAGAAGAATTAGCGGTGGAAGACATTATCGCGCGCGGCCATACGCCCGAAAATGTGAAACGGATACAGCATCTACTCTACATCGCCGAATATAAACGCCGCCAAGCGCCCCCGGGCGTGAAAATCGGGAATAAGAATTTCGGGAAAGACAGACGCTATCCGATTACGAATGGCTATCGGGATGCTGTGCCCGATGAATAAAGTTTCTGAAAAGACCAATTTGGAACTGGCGCTTCACATGCTAACTTATTTTTTGGGTGGCTGGCTTCTAATCTCCACTGTTTACCGTTTCACTCATGATGTGAATTGGCCTCTCGCATTTATTGGTGGGTTTATTTTCAGTGGAATATTAATACTAGTTTCGTTGATCTCGATATTGCATACACGGAAAAATCAGAAGAAGAAGTGAGCATTACTTAGATGTATCAATTGTAAAAGGTTCGGTTCTAATCATTTTGTGAACTGGTCTGATGTATAATCGGCTCTTGGATTGTTTAAGAAATTACAATAGGAACCGCCCAACTCACTTTCTTTCCTACTAGTGGAATTTGGATATAATATGACCGTAACCTGCCGTTTTGCTCCGTCGCCGACTGGTAAGCTTCATGTTGGTAATGTGCGCACCGCTTTGATGAATTGGCTCTTTGTGCGCGAGCGCGGGGGCAAGTTCATTCTGCGTATTGATGATACGGATTTGGAGCGCTCGACCAATGAATATGAAGAGGGCATCAAGCGTGACCTGACTTGGCTTGGTCTGAACTGGGATTCGAATTTCAATCAATCTCATAAATTTCCTGTCTATGAAGAAGCGGCGCAAAAGCTGCGCGAGGCCGGGCGTCTTTATGCCTGCTACGAAACCAGTGAAGAGCTGGACCGTCAGCGTAAATTACTGCGCGTGCAGGGCAAACCGCCCGTCTATAACCGCGCGGGGCTTGATCTGACGGATGAGCAAAAGGCGGCATTTGAGGCGGAGGGCCGGAAGCCGCATTGGCGCTTTAAGCTGACGGGCAAGACTGTGACATGGAATGATATGGTGCGCGGGGAGCAAAGCGTGGATACAAGTTCGCTTTCCGATCCTGTCCTGATACGCGGGGATGGGTCTTTTCTCTATACGCTACCCAGTGTGGTCGATGATATCGACGCCAAAATCACCCACGTTATTCGCGGTGAAGACCATGTGACCAATTCCGGCGCGCAGATTGAAATATTCAAAGCGCTCTCTGATCACCTCCCGACCTTTGCCCATACGCCTCTTTTAGTTTGGAAGGACGGCTCGCCGCTTTCCAAACGTCTGGGCTCGCTCTCTATGGGCGAACTGAAAGAGCAAGGGTTTGAGTCCTTAGCAATTTGTTCGCTCCTTGCGAAAATAGGCACATCAGATCCGATTGAGGCCCGCGCATCTATGGAGGTGCTTAAGGATGAGTTCTCTTTTGATAAAATAGGCCGTGCCCCCGCGCGGTTTAGCGATGATGAGCTTTTGCTGATTAATGGGCGCCTTTTACATGATAGGCCTTATGAAGATGTCAAAGAGCATCTGGAGCGCCTCAATGTCGGCGGCGGGGAAGCGTTCTGGAACCTCATCCGGTCTAACGTTAGCAAGGTCACCGATGCCGCTGGCTGGTCGACGGTTATATATTCCCCCATGCCGGGCCGCATTGAGGACGAGGATAAAGATTTTTGTTTGGCGGCGGCCAACTCATTACCTGATGTGATCACGGATCAGACGTGGAGTGAGTGGACGGGTACGTTAAAAGTTGATCATGCCCGTAAAGGCAAGACACTCTTTATGCCGCTGCGCCGCGCGCTAACAGGGCGTGACCGCGGCCCTGAAATGGGAAAGCTCTTGGAATTACTCGGCGCCGAAAAAGCTAAAGCGCGCTTATCAGGCGGGTCGGCCTAGCTCACGAGAAAGTTATTCTGGTTTCGCCGTTAGTTTGCTAAGGTTTCCTCTATAAGAGGAGGTCACATAGATCTCCCGCATAGAGGGGACAACAATGTCAACACATTCACTGAGACTACCACTATTCCTAACGCGCCTGAGCATTTTCTATTTTATGCTGCCCTGGCAATTAATGCGCTTTACGGCCCCCGAGCAGGTCGTTGGTATCGCGAAGAAGCACTATAAATTTACAATGCCGGACAGCCTTCCTATGATTACGGGGATAATTATGATGGCTCTTTTAATTGCTTTCGTGGTCGGGTTTAAGAAAAAAATTACCTATCTTCTTGTCTTTATACTCCATGCCGTCGGCACGTTAATGACACTGCCAAAGTTAATTATCGGACTTGAGAGTTTTTATATCCTCTTCTTAGCGGCCATTCCAGCGGCTGCGGCGATGTATCTTTTATATGTCTTACGCGACGAAGATACGATGCTAACGATTGATGATAGAGGATAATACTTAATTGGCGGCTGGTGGAAATTTGACTAAGGTGGGAGGTTGAAATTGGGAATTGTGGAGGAGGCCTCTTGCCCGCCAATGATCTAAGTTATTGGATGACGGATTACGGAGGGTTATGCGTGAATTGGGAACAATTTTCTGGAATGTCAGCCCAATCATGTGCCATTGATGTATCTGACCTGACGCTGGACAAGTTGATCCTGAAGGAGAGTCTTGATTATTTA
>CAYYMI010000054.1:0-15228 GCA_964472905.1 uncultured Hellea sp.
ACTCCCTTAGCAGGGGAGCGCCTTCGACCACTCGGCCACATCTCCGTCGGCGGGAGTAGCGAAAACAAACAAATAGAGCAAGCGTAAACTCACCACTTTGATGGTGAATAATTTCAAAAATTTATTGAATAAAATTCTACTAATTATCTGAGATAAGGTAAATTTAGCAACTTATTTACTATAAGTTTAAAGGAAGGCGAAGAATTCAGGCTTTTTCGTCTCATATTGATACAGTCCTGCTCGCATGAAATTTGAACCTGTTTACGAGATATTCGTTGATTTCGTTTATGACTAATAAAAAAATTAGGTGGGTCATAAGCAGATGCTTGATAAAAAAAACAACGCAGCCGTTCGACAAAGGGAAATTGCGGATAACAGCACATCGCGTGGCAGCGATCGAAAACGCAAGAGTGACGCTCGTGGGACAGAACAATTAGAGACATTTAGCGCCGCTATCCGTAAACCACAAAAAAAGGTTCGAGTTGACCGACGCCGAAAACGTAAAACTGTGGCCGACATTGATGTTCCGCAGAAACAAACAAATATGAACGCTCTACGGTTTACCTTACGAGTCTCCGATATTTTCTGGGTCACTACGATTATTACAATCGCCGTTTGGAATGCCTATATCGGGGCGAATAACAATAATATTATTGCACCAGTTGCCGCCGCATTATTAGGCACGGGCGTCTTTATTTCGATGCTATTCTTAACCCGAGCGCATCGCTTTGCACCTGCTGAAACACTGCACCAACATATGAAGACTATATTTGTAGCCGCTTTTAGTGCTCTTGGGCTCTGGCTTACAATTGCTTTGATCACCCGTCCGGATACGTTTTTACCTGATGCCTTGGCAAAAGCCGGCTTAGGGGCGACCGCTATCCTCTTTGTGCTGCATGGCCTCTATCATACTCAGATAAAAAGGCTACATGCCCGCCGCGCTTTAGCTCCGACTATCGTCATGTTGGGCGCGACTGAATCCGCGCGCCGAATTATTGAAGAGAATGCGAAAACAAAAGAACTCGATATCTTAGCTATTTTCGATGAACGCCTCGCCCGCGCGCCTCATAATATTCACGGCGTGCCGGTTATTGGTAAAATTAAAGACCTCCTTGAATGGGATCAACTGCCTTACATCAACCAAATTGTTGTGACACTGCCCAAAATCGCACAAGCGCGTAAAAAAGAATTTGTTGACCAAATTCGCCTCCTGCCCAACCGTATTGCCTTCGTTGTTGATGAATTTGAAGACCTTAATCATGTTCAGCAACGTCTTTCACAAATTGCTGAAGTCGGCATGCTGGATGTCGCAGGTAAACCAAAAAGTGGCCACCATGCCGCCATTAAACGCTTCATGGATATCTCAATTGGTTCTCTCGCCTTAGTCGCCTTATCGCCTATTTTATTGATTATTGGCATCCTTATTAAAAAGGGAAGCCCCGGCCCAGCCCTCTTTAAACAACCACGTCACGGGTTTAACAATCGAGTTTTCGATGTTTATAAATTCAGATCAATGCGCAATGACGCAGCGGATTTGAAAGCTGCACAGCAAACCGTTGCTGGCGACGCGCGTGTGACAAAAATTGGTCGTTTTATTCGCAAAACAAGTATTGATGAACTTCCACAGCTTATCAATGTCGTCAAAGGTGAAATGTCGCTTGTCGGCCCTCGCCCTCATGCCGTTGGGATGCGCACCGGTGAAACAGAAAGCTATAAATTAGTCGAAGAATATGCTCACCGTCACAAAGTGAAGCCGGGTATGACTGGTTGGGCTCAAATCAACGGATCAAGAGGCCCATTGCATAATGCTGCTGACGTCGAGCGCCGCGTAAAGCTCGACATGGAATATATTGAGCGTAGCAATGCATTATTTGACCTCAGCATCATGTTTAAAACTCTTCCCTGTCTTTTAGGCGATAGTGAGAACATCAGATAGTGCGAACGCCTCTTTCATACCTTAGACGGCGGGCGTCATGATTGGCCGCTCCATGCTGGCCTATATTCCTGTCAATCTTGCTAATCTATTGGTGAGTTTCGGTACGATTGTGGTCTTAACAAGACTTCTCAACGGCGAAGAATTTGGCCGCTACGCCCTCGCTGTTGTTACGATGCACTTTACCCATATGGGATTATTTACTTGGCTTGAAGCCGCTATGGCGCGTTTCCAAGCCCGTGCGGAAAGAGAAGATGATGTCAATTCTCATTTACGCACGATCTATAGCTATGCGGTCGCTACGGGAGCGGCAGGACTAGCTTTAATCATGGTAACATTGTGGGCTTTACCTCTTTCAGGGACGATGAAAATAATTCTCGTAGCGGCCATGACAACCACAACAGTTCAGATATTTATGAATTTAGGTATGGAAGCTCATAAAGCGGCTCACCGTATTAAACGCTATAGTGTCACCTATTCGACGCAAACGATTTTCAGTTTCTCACTTGGCATTTTATTGATTTTATTAACGCCTCTTAGAGAGGTAGCTCCTTTTATAGGTATTTTCATTGGCCTCATATTTGCTCTGATGATTGACATACCCTTCATGATAAAACGTATGAAAGGTGGCGCTGTTCAACCGCAAAAAGCGAAAACATATTTCACTTATGGCATGCCTATATGTATCTCTCTTCTTTTGGCGTATGCCTTAAACTCAGCGGATATGTATATTATTGCAGGGCTCATGGGCGAGGCTTCTGCAGGTCAATATAATGCAGGTTATAACCTAGCCAATCGGTCTCTTGAGATGATTTTCGTATGGCTTTCCATGGCTGTTACGCCCATTGCCGTTACCCTCCTTGAAAAAGAAGGCGTCGAAAAGTCCAAAGAAGTTATGCGTGACTACGGCGCCTCATTACTTTGGATTGCGATGCCCGCCGCAACAGGAATTGCTTTGGTGTCAAAAGAATTTGGCTTTGTCTTAGGCGAATCCGTACGAGACGGTGCGGTAACAGTCATGCCGTTAATTGCATTTGCGGCTGTTTTGAATGGCCTGATTAGTTATTATGCACAGCGCGCCTTTATGCTTTCTGGTAAAACTAGTATGTTTATGTGGGCCATGACACCACCTGTTATTCTCAATATTGGCATGAACTTGTGGCTTATCCCGAAATTTGGCCTTATGGGTGCCGTCTACGCAACAGTGGTTTCCTATACACTCGGTTTCATTTTAGCGATGATTGTAGGAAGACGGTTTTACCCCTTACCTGTACCTGTTCGTGCCTTCTTCGAAATTGGCTTTTGCTGTTTAGGCATGGCTGTCATTGTGAAATTCATCACGCTTCCAATCGGCACGCCTGACTTTATATCTTTAGCTATAAAAGGCTCTATTGGCGCTATTACCTATTTTGCTCTGGCTATGGGTATCGATGCCGCAAAATCACGGACATTGGTTCAAAAATTCATCAGTGATCGCGCCTTAAAAAAGTCAGTAACACCATGACCATCAAGCTCACCCATATCCATAGTATTGCCCAACCAAAGCGCAAGCCTAAGCTATCTGTATTAATTCCATTTTTTAAGGATGACCCGACAGCGCTTTTGCATGCCCTCCTCTCGCAAACCGTTCAAACCGACGCGGTTGAAATTCTTATCTATGATGATGGAACAGGCGATCCCGCCTTGAATGCAAAAGTCTGTTCAATTGTTAAATCCGCTCATAGCCGGGTCGAATTTCTCATTGCGGATAAAAATGCAGGCCGGTCAGCAGCGCGCAACGCTTTACAAGAAAATGCGACAGCCGATTGGGTCTTATTCTTGGACGCAGATATGCGCCCAGTGTCACATAGTTTTCTAAGTGACTACTCTAAGTTAATCGAAGCTAAAGTTGCTGACATCATATTCGGTGGTTTCACCGTCCCCGAGGCGGCAGAAACACCCGACCAGGAACTTCATCGTGCACTGTCAGAAGTCTCTGACTGTTTAACGCTCGCCGCGAGACAGGCGGCAGGTCCTCAATTCGTAGCCTCTTCAAACTTATGCGTACGAAAAGATGTGCTCCTAGAAGAAGGGTTTGATAACGGTTTCAAAGGATGGGGCTGGGAAGATAGTGAATGGGCCGCGCGCGTTGCTAAACGCTTTACGCTCATCCATGCAGACATCCCTGCCCTACATTTGGGTTTAGAAAGCACTGAAACACTTTTACGCCGCTTTAAAAATAGCGGGGCTAACTATGTCCGCTTTACAGAGAAGCACCCTGATCTTGCAAAAACTTTAAGCTTGTTCAAAATCGCACAGAAATTAAGAAAAACACCTGGACATAAACTCATCAGACCATTTTTGAAAATGGCTGTTAAATTACAAATGCTCCCCATAAAACTTCGTTTGTTTGCTTTAAAAATGTGGCGCGCGAGTTGGTATGCACAAGCCTTTTCTGAAGACGCTGTGACATGACAAATATTTATTCCCCCAGTACGTCCTTGCCCGCGAAGATAAATCGCCGCCTTATTCCTTACCGGGCAAAGCGAAATCTTAGCTTAAAATTGGATAACCCTTTGATTAGCCTTACCTTTGATGACTGCCCAAAATCCGTCGTCGATAATGCCCTGCCCTTAATCGAACAAGAAGGCTGGCAAGCCACGCTCTATATGTCGATGGGATTATGTGGTACAACAAACCACCTTGGACTTCATATGTCCGAAAGTGACGTCACATCGGCTCATGCCAGTGGTCATGAAATCGCAGATCACACCTTCAGCCATATTGATGTAACAACAGTTTCCAAAGGTGAATTCGAAAAGAACGTAGACAAAAATCAAGAAAAATTAAATGAACTTGGGCTGCCGCCAAGCGAGACATTTGCTTACCCTTATGGGCAAGTTAGCATAGACGCAAAAAAAATCGTCGAACAAAAATTCAAAGGAGCGCGAGGCATTACAAGCCATGTTCACCGCGCATCAGTCGATTTAAATCAATTTAATTCTAATCGATTATATTCCGGCCAAACTTATAAAAAATTGTTAGACGATATACGCTCCCTGCGGGATAACCCTGGCTGGCTAACAATCTTTACGCATGATGTTAGGGAGACACCCAGTGATTTTGGATGTACCCCAGACCAACTCAAAACAGTTATATCGGCTATAAAAGATATCGGTGCAGACATCATGACCGCCGCAAACGCTATCAAGCACTTGGAGAATAAGCATGCCGCATAATTGGAATGAAGGGGTTTCAATTGTGATCCCGACCTATAAACGTCCTGACGGTATTAAGGACGCTTTGGAAAGCTTGATTGGGCAACAAGCAGGCCAAAGAGCCGTTGAGATTGTCGTTGCGGATAATGATCCAAAAGCGAGCGCGAAAGACTTCGTCACCACTTTTGCAAAAACATCTGATATTGAAATCATTTATAAACATGTCCCCGATCCAGGCGTATCAAATGCCCGCAATGGCGCTCTTAGTGTTGCCCGCGGCCGGTACATTGCGTTTCTAGATGACGACATGAAAGCTCTTCCGGGTTGGCTAGATGAGTTGGTCAATGCCTCTGTAAAATACAAAGCAGGCATTACCTTTGGTCCTGCCATTGCGGTCATGCCCAATCGTGATGATCCCTTAAATCCGTATATGAAGCCGTTCTTTTCGCGCATAGCAGATGCGCCTGAAGGATATATTACAAAATGCTTGGGAACGGGTGGCTGCTTACTCGATTTATCACTATGCGATATGCCCTCACCTGCCTTTAATCCTATTCACAATGAGACGGGCGGCGAAGATGATGCGCTTTTTCATCACCTTACAGATAAAGGCGCGAAAGTCGCCTGGGCTATAAAAGCCGAGAGTTATGAAATCGTTCCCGCATCTCGCGCAACACCGCAATATATGTGGAAACGCAATTTTGCCTTTGGACAAGGTCCTAGTCAGGAACAAGCCGATAAAGGGCTTGCGGGAGCTTTAGGCGTCGCAAAATGGATGGCTGTTGGCGCAGTACAGTTAGTCTTATATTCTCCGATATGTCTTTTCTTGAAACTATTGCAAAAGCCTAAATATATCCATTTTCAAAATAGAACGGCGCAAGCTCTTGGGAAAATATTCTGGTGGAACAATTTTAAGCAAAAGCTTTATGGCGTGAACGCTACAACAAGTATTGCGTAACCTAGTCTCGTTTTATGTAGGTTGGAATAATCTGCGTGAAATAATTTTCACGCGGTTTATTGCGCCAATAAGGTTTTTCAAACGCAAACAGTTTTGCAATCGTCGCCACAAAAATCACCCAACTAAAATCATTTTGTTGAAGAACAGCACTTTCCGACAATGAGAATATGAAAAACACGGCGAGGACTAGGATAACCCAATAGGTCTCAACGCCGCCTCTAGAAATTCTTTGAAATGCTAATATTGAAGACCATATAAATAACATTGCAAATAATAATACTCCTAATAATCCAACAGATAACCACGTTTCTATCCACCCATTATGCGCTGTTGGAATACCCCATTCGAGTTGGAGACGTACATAATAAGATGGCCCCAGCTGGTCTAGCCAATAGACGCCATATCCGAATCCTAGCCACGGCTTTTCTTTAATACTGCGCAACAACGCATCCCAAATATCAGTTCGGCCCGTTAAGGTACGGTCCTTCCCAATTAACTCTAGCAACACTTCGGGAATAAAGATCGCCATCGTTGCAAAAGCCGCCAGTCCTGCGATGAAAAAATAGGCTACGGGTATTCTCAGGACAGGAAAGCGTCTAAACATTCTCAAAATAAGAAATAAGCCTATCGCCGCTATGCAGGCCAGTAGAGCTGTCTTTGATGTTGATAGGATTACTAGAGCAAAGCATAGCAAACCCAAAGGCACCCAGCACCATGCTCTGTCAGGTCGCATCGCAAAGGCACACATCATAACAACGAACCCGCGGGTCATTTGAGACCCAAGGTAATTCTTCTGGACCCAAGGCCCTCTCCAAGCGCCAGCATGAAGTTCTGTATGTTTGGCCCGATAAGGGTCAATAATGCCATGGAGCAACGTAAAAATAGCCAAGATCCCAAAAACGAGAGCAAGGCGTTGAACCATTCCATTCCAATCATATCTTGCGGCTATAACAAGGCCAAAAACCGTAGTCATAACCAAGGCAACAGCTCGCCTGAGAGTAATCGACTGATCAATCGACCACAACATGGAAATACCACAGACCATGACACAAATCACAAGAAGCGTATTAAATACAGATATGCGTAAAAATTGAGGAAAACACCTTAAAGCCAATAAAGCAATACCGACATAAACAGGATACCACATCATACGCGCCATCGGAAAATCACGTTCTAGATCGTTTAAGTCAGTAAAAAGAATACCACTCACCGCGCCCGTAAAATAAAGCATCAAAATGATATAAATGACATTTTCAAACCCATGGAACAAAGACCCAATCGCATAATTGCGTTGGGCAATGCTACCTTCGGAATGAATAGTGGTGACCATAAGGTCTTACTCTAGTATTGTGGTGAAGATGGATCTATCGCGCCAGCTTGTGATTGGCCTGATAAATAAGGGTTATCATATATATTTAGAGCGGCCGAGCCATCAGTGTAAGCTGCAGCATCATACTGCCCATCACCCATTTGATCCTGAGCTACATAGGCCGTTTGATAGGGCTGAGCATAAGGATCTTGTGTATATTGATCTTGCGCATAATACGCTGTTGCAGCTTGGTCGTCTGCACCTATTCGCTGGCCATATTGCTGAGGGTAACTCTCGCCATATGGAGCTGGAGTATAGTCTGTTTCTGCATATCCGCCCTCAGCATATTGTTGCTGAGCGTAACTTTGCGTTTCATAGCTTGCAACGGCTGGCTGGACAGCCGGCATGTGGGGTTCCATCGTAGGCGCCATCGCGGGGGTCGCCGCCATTGCTGCCACAGGTTCAGGTATCTGATACCTCATGCCTGTTTGTTGAGGCATAGCCGCTCTGTTTTGCGGCCCGGGACTAACGTAAAGGCGTGGATCAAGAAAGACTTTGAGTAGAGCTAACATAAAGAGCGTAAAGCCCCAGGCTACCGTTGCGAGCGCAAACATAACCAAGCGCATATTACGCCCCTTAATGGGATATTTAGCATAAGAAATAATACGAATATTTTCACTATTCGCTTCCGCCTGCTCTTGGTTAATTAAAGCCTCTTGTTCTTTAGAATTATAAGTATCTAAACGCGTTGATAATGTATCACGCTCTCTAAGAAGATTTTGATAGTTAGGATTAAGAGTTGTTAAACGGCGGACTTTTGCATCCGCGCTATCGAGCTGACGTTGCAGAGTAAATTCCTTTTCACGGTAACTATCAGCGCTGGCTTGTAGGGTATTACGCGTTGTTAAAAGCTCTTGAAAAACAGGGTTAGGGCCAACACGGCGCCCACCCGCAGCTCTGCCGCCATTTGATGCCTGTAAAGACTTAAGCTCCTGCAGTTCAGTCTGTTTCTGCCTTACAGGATTACTTGTTGGTAAATACTTGGCCAATAATTGTTTAAGCTCTAATTCGGCCTGCGCAACGCGTTGAGAGGCTCTATCATCAACAAAAAGATCAATACTTTGCTGTGTTCCGCGAAGCTGACCTTCGACTGTCCCCAAAGCGGTTTCTGTTTCAGCAATTTGCGCCCTCAGAAGATTAAGTGCGGCCCTGAGTTCTTCGGTGCGCTCACGCGCCCCGTCTTGTTCTGAGATAAAATCAGAAATATTATTCCGCCCTAAAAACCTCGCTATCGCGCGTTCATTAGCTTTTAACTGATCTTCTGTGGCTCTACGGCGCTCAGTAATAATATCTCCAGAGCCTTCGACAAATATCTGACGACGATAAGACATATAAGCATCAATAAAGGCATTGAGTGTTCTGACAGCAACATCTCCATTTTCATGCTTATAGACCAAATCAACGACTGAAGATTTTGGCCGAGGGATAACAACAAATGAATCACCAACATTTTTACGAAGCTCCATATAAGCTTCTTGACGCGCGCCTTCTGTTCTAGCGCTCGAAATTTTCCCAAACGCTTCTTTGTCAAAAAGAATTTTGTCCGCCTGAGTCGTTGTCATTTCACCGATAACCTGATCGATGATTTCAGAGTTTTTAATAATACCAATTTCATTAAGAACGATTGTATCTGGCGTTAACTGCAGCCCTGCTTGGTTCGTTTGGCCTGTTGCAGACTGATAGACATATTCATCTCCAAGCTGAACCAATATACGTCCTTCGCCTGTATAAACGCGTTTAAAGTCTTTCGTTAGAAACCAAGCCCCTATCATCCCTAATATGAGCAGAGGTAAAAGCCATCTGAGCTGACGACCGAAAGACTTAAACATTTCAGCCAAGCGAATATTTGGCATCCCGTTGGCATAATCACCGACTGTTAAATCGCTAACACGAGGCGCATTGCTTGCGGCAACGGGATCATGAGGTGGCATATCACCTCCGCCATTACCCCCAATGTTCCTATTCTTCCGGCGTAAAAGTGCCATGAATTTCCCTCATCAACGAATCGTTAACGCCACAAGACCGTCTAAAATTTAACAATTCCTTATCCATTCTTGTTAACACTTCAAAAAACGCAAAAAACATCTGCTTGAAGGCCGATTTCATGAAAAAATATACAAAATCATCTATATTATCAGGAATTACGGGGGTTTTAGCTCTTGTCACCCTTGGTGATTCAACCGCTTTTGCACAGAATCGCTACGGTCAAACGAATCAAAATTACGTCCGTCCCGTTAACCATAATACTAATTTCACCCATCTGAACCGATATGGTAAATTCACTGGACCAAAAAAATATGATGGCATAATAGCGCGTCTCAGAAATGAAAAACATCTAGCGTATCAAGTCCCCGCGCCGCGCGGCATATTCCAACAATGGATTAATTGGGAGCCAGAATACACTCTGCACCCGGGCGATCAGCTTGATATTGTTGTCTCCAGCGCGCCAGAATTATCGCGCACATTGACAGTCGGCCCTGATGGCCGTGTTGTAATGCCTATGAGCCGCCCTATTATGGCTGCGGGCCGGACATTTCAGCAAGTTCAAGCCGAGTTATCAGCGGAACTTGGAACACAACTCAGAGACCCCACAATTGCCGTAACGCCCAGAGCCTATGCCCCTGAACAAATTTACGTTGGAGGACAGGTTAATCAGCCCGGAACCTACACTTTACCTGGCCGTATTGGAGCGCTCGAAGCGCTATTTCTAGCGGGTGGAATGTCAATGGGGGCAAGAACCAAACAAGTGGCGATTTTGCGACGCTCACCATATGGCGGCATGATGATGCGGACCGTAAACATCCAAAATGGTC
This sequence comes from uncultured Hellea sp., assembly GCA_964472905.1. GTDB lineage: Bacteria > Pseudomonadota > Alphaproteobacteria > Caulobacterales > Maricaulaceae > Hellea. The sequence goes on from CAYYMI010000054.1 coordinate 10,271, forward strand.
TTATAAATATTCGAGAATATAATGATAATATGCAATTGCGCCGAGGAGATATTATCTTTGTGCCCAAAACCACATTGGCAGAGGTTGGTAGCTTTGTTCAGGCAATACGCCAGACTTTCCCTGTCGACATTAGTTACACCCTAGGTAACTTCAGCGGCGGCGGCGATGGAGGCACTATCGTTCCAACTATTACCCCTACGATCACACCCTAGCGCTTAATTCGCAAAGAACAAACATTCACAAGAGGTCAAAACCTCTTAAATATTGAAAATATTACAGCGGCTTGAGATAACTCTTAGGCCGCTTCTTTTTTTGCCTCTTCGACCAGGTCACGATTTTCAGCAAGCCATCCGCGTGCAGCCTTTTGAGCTGAAGTCAATTCTTCTGTACTCATTTCTGCTTTAATTTCATCGCGATATGCTTTTGCCGGAGCTGACCCCATCAACGCAGCTAAATTAAACCATTTATGGGCTTCGATAAAATCGACACCCCGGTCTTCTAGCTCTGTCGAGTACATCAGTCCCAATCGGAACAGATCTTCTGCTTTTGCACCAGCCACTATAGCAGCCTCCGCTTCTTGTACTTCTACTTCAGTAAAGGCCATGGCCTCCCCCTATTTTCACCTAACACCTTCGGCAGCTCTTGCTTTCGAAGTCAGCAACCGGGCGAAAATTAGCTTCGTCCTCAGCGCTTAAGATGAAACCTGACGTGGCCAGATAAATATAAGGTTAAAATCTGTAAAGGTTAATCAAGTTTTACTTGTCTTAATTTAAGTAAATACAAGTTACTATTAAGTTTAAGTGCAATTAAAATAAGATTACAAAGCCTTCTATACTGTATATCTTGAAGCAAATATAATAAACTAATCAAGACAAACTGTAAGAATTATCCATCAAAATGGGCAAAAAAATCTTGAAAAAAAATATATTTTTTTATTATTTTCTCATTTTGAGACAAAACTATCGGCGCTTAATCTCTCAAATCGCGTCTATTTATAGAATTTCACGCTCTCATCTAGGCTGGCTCGGTCAGCATAGAGATTATTGACTGGCGCGTCGGGGTTCGCATAGCCCAAAGACATGCCCACCAAGACTTCATCCTCGTCTGGGATATCCAAATGGTCATGACAAACAGTGTGCCAATTGCGCCACCAACCTTGCGGGGCAGTATGAAGACCAGCTTCTCTGGCTAAAAGCATTAAAGACTGCACATATATGCCGACATCCATATATTGCGGCATTTCTAGCCGCTTATCCCCTGTTATTATAATCCCGACAGGCGCCTCGAAAAATTTGATATTTTGCATCAGCCACATAAGACGGCCCATTTTGTTGTCCTTTTCGATGCCAACGAGACTATACATGTCCTCCCCTAGCTTATACCGCCATGAGCGCTGTGGTTCCCATAACGGACTAGGATAGGGCCGATAGGTTGGGACATCCGTTTTCCCCGCCTGAGCCCGGGCCAAAGCATCCTCTTTAAACGTTTCAAGTTTATCACCTGTCATAACATGGACGTGCCATGGCTGTAAGTTACCCCCCGATGGCGAGCGCTGCGCCGTTTCAAACAGTGCTTGAAGGACATCCCGCGGAACTGGCCTATCCAGAAAATCCCTGACGGTAATACGGCTATTAAGCGCGTCGGTGACGGATGCAGATTTTTCAATATTTAAAGGCATAATTTCTTTTGATCTCTTATTTTGTTGTCACGCGCTTGATAAGAAGGACGAGGATATAATCAGCAATAGCGACCCCCGCCCCTAAACCAAGAGCTAAAATACTATTATTCGTTTTCTTATAGGTGAGAAACGCAACACCGGCCCCAATAATCAGCGCGCCAAAAGCAGGACCTTCCTGAAGTTTCACTTCGCAACCTTTTTCATAACAAAGCTCAAAACGAAATAATCTAAGATGGCAATCACGCCAGCTATGACAGCCGATTTACCCATACCAAGGTTTGTGAACTTATAAAGAACGGCAAAAACAATAACGAAGAAAATGATCGATCCTGTTATTTTCAAGATATTGAATAAATTTTGGTTGCTCTCATCCATCATAAAACCCTCATGCGATGAAGTAGAATTAGAAATGAATAAATCCCAATGCAAGGTTTAATCTAGTTACAGCTCAAGGAACGGTGATTTGCACCTCGTCATAAAGACAACTAGGCTTTATCAAAAGTGAGGGCATATGATTGATAAACAAAAACTAGCAGAAGTCGAACAGGTCGCGCGGTGGCTTATGGCGCTTATTCTGCTCACGGCGGGCATCAGTAAATTTTTCAGCGCGGGCGGATTTAAGGCTTATTATTCAGGCCTATTTGGGAATGAGGATTTGCGGCTGAACTTTCCAGCCTTCACCTATGATACCTACCTCACCCTAATTCCCTTTATCGAAGTCGGACTCGGCGCGGCTCTGCTATTTGTAGCGATAAAGCGTTATACCATCTGGGCGTGGTATGCCTTTATGGCATCATTATTAATTGGGCATTATATTTTGCAGGAGTTTTCAGCGGTCAATCAAATGCTGATCTATTTTATCCTCGGCATGATTTGCCATATCCTACCAACAAAGGCCGAGCTTAATAAAACAGCTTCGGCTTGACCTAGGACTCGAAAAATAGAGAGTTAGTCTGGCTCTTCTTTGGGATAGTATTTTTGCGACAAGACATATCGTAAAACAAAATATTCGATTCCACCGATAATAATGCCTATGGCAGCGGCCAGCGAAGCGGCCATATTAAAAACACGGCTTAAAACAATCCAAATAACAACGCTAAAGACGGCACCTGACATCAAGGCTATTAAGGTAGATATCAGTGTAGGTTCAGTCTTATATGCCATTAATACCAAAGCCCACTCATGATGTGCCAGCGCGGGCGGCGCAGCACGACATATTGCGGCGGTGGATTGACCATGCGGCGCGGCACTTCCATCTGCGCGGGAAGCTCTTGCAAGTCTTTCATGGCCTCAAGGCGCGCGACGCGGTCATCCGTGGGCGGGTGAGTTCGCAAAAGTGACGCCTCAGGCACTTTGCGTCCCGGCATAACAATCTTCTTAAGCCAGCTTGTATGGGCGTGATCGACTTTCTTGAGCGCCGAGGCCAGCGCCAAAGGGTCGCCTGTTATTTGCGCGGCCCCGTAATCAGCTTCATATTCACGCGAGCGCGATAAGGCCATTTGCAATAATCCACTCGCCGCAGGCGCAAAGAGCAAGACCGCGACGCATATCATTGGAATGGGCAATGACATTCCAAACAACAGCGCGCCGAGGCTAATAAACAACATAATCTGGCCAATCTGGCCCATCAGGTTTGTCAGGCGCGAGAAGGCATCAGCGAGGCTCATAACCCAGACATCATTATGTTTGATATGGGAGAGCTCATGAGCGAGCACGCCGCCAATTTCGCGGTTATTCATCTTATCCAGCAATCCATGGGTGACCGCCACAACAGTCTGATCTCCGCGTCCAGTCGCGAAAGCATTGAGCATTTTAGAGGGCACATAATAAAGCGTTGGCTTATGCTCGAGGTCGGCTCGATCAACCAACCGGTCAAACATCTCTTGTAATTGCGGTAAGTCGCGCGGCCCCAAAGCTTTGGCCTTATACATTTTTAAAACTAATTTAGGGGAAGCCCGCCCAGCCGACATAAGCGTGAAAATAGCTATCCCGGCCGCCATTAAAACGCCAAACCCGCCCCATAGCGCAAATCCGGCCACACAAAGCAGCGCAAACATCGCCAGAATAATAAGCCATGATTGAAACTGATTAGAGCGGTCATGCTCGCGCGCATGACTATCGGAATATATTTGCGGCTGACGCGCAGGTTGACGGCGGAATCTCATGGGCGAAATTAATCACTCAGATGCTTTGAACGCAAGGGGCAAGGACAGGGCTACTCAGATAGCAAGCAGAGCACCTTTTTTTCTATTCAGGTAAATTTTCATGCGCTTTTTTAGTCATTCGCGGAATGAGAAAAAGCGTGGTAATTAAAAACTGCAAAATAGCTATGACAGCGAAGATAATGGATATCCCGCGTGCGCCTAGAAAAGGTTTCGCCATGTAATAATTGAGCAGAGAAATAACAATAAAGAATATCTGCCCCGCATACATGGCCACTTTCAAGACATGAATTTGTTTAAGACGCTCATCCAGTGTTTGATCGGGCTTAAACTGCGCCATGCTCTCTAAAGCCCCAGTTTGTTACGCAATATCTCATTCACCGCTTGCGGATTGGCCTTGCCTTGGCTGGCCTTCATGACTTGACCGACGAAGAAACCGAGGAGCTTTGGATTCTCTTTGGCTTTTTCAGCTTGGGCGGCGTTATTGGCTATGGCTTCATCGACCATTTTCTCAATCGCGCCTGTATCGGTGACTTGTTTGAGGCCTTCTTTCTCGATGATATCATCGGCGCTCCCGCCGCCTTCGAACATTTTTTCAAAGACGGTTTTGGCGATTTTACCTGAGATGGTTTTATCTGCGATACGATCGATAAGCCCGCCGAGCATATCCGCAGACACAGGACTATCTTCAAGCTCGGTTCCCGCTTTGTTGAGCGCGCCAAAGAGGTCGCCCATCATCCAGTTAGCCGCAATTTTTGCGTCCCTACCTTTGGCCACAGCTTCGTAGAAATCACTCTTGCCTTTATCGGCTGTCAGGATACGCGCGTCATATTCGGACAGATTATAATCAGCCATAAAGCGCGCTTTAATCGCATCAGGGAGTTCGGGCAACTCGGCCTTGACCTTATCGACAAAGCTTTGCTCCAGCTGAAGCGGAAGCAAATCAGGGTCGGGGAAATAGCGGTAATCATGGGCGTCCTCTTTGGAGCGCATCGTCCGCGTCTCGCCTTTGACACTATCAAAGAGCCGAGTTTCTTGGTCGATTGTTCCGCCAGCTTCGATGATTTCGATATGGCGGCGGGCTTCATAATTAATGGCTTGGCGAATAAAGCGCATGG
>CAYYMI010000055.1:0-15018 GCA_964472905.1 uncultured Hellea sp.
CTAAGGTCCACAATGCCCCATTTGAGAAGAAACGTCAGTGACTTATTTTGAGGCGTTTTAAGCCGTTAAACGAACATTCGCTTTGGGGGAATTAGTGGTCATTAGTTAAATCTATATATGGCTAGAATTGGAAATTGGGCCTTATTGGCCGATTTTACAATCCTTATTTATAATAAGCGCAAATTTCACTAACTCGCATTGGCGAAGAGTTCTGGGTGGGCTGCATCTGTGGAGGCTTCTTTGGGCAGGTATATCGTGACATGCGTGCCTGCGCCTTCTTCAGATTCGAGCTCGACCCAGCCGCCGTGACTCTGCACAAAGCGCTGCACCAAGGCCAGTCCAAGGCCCGCCCCGCCGCGGCTGCTTTCAAAGGAGGAGAAGACTTGGGGTTGGCGCTCACTAGGAATGCCCACGCCATCATCTTTGACCCATATCATAACGCCGCCGCCATCGGCCTTTTGACCGCCAAGCTCAATCTTACCGCCCGGTTTTGTAAAGCGTAGAGCATTAGAGAGCAGGTTATAGACAACTTGTTTGAGACGCGTTTCATCAGCCCGGATGATACCGATTTTTTTATCACATTTAAGCTTGAGAGAAATTCTTGTATCCTCGGCCTTGGTCGCAACGTAATCGAGGGAATTTTCCAGCATGGCGTAAATATTAACGTCACCCAATTCAAGATCGAGAACATTGGCCTCTATCGCGGCGATATCCAAAATATCATCAATCGTTTTTGCAAGGTCTTCAGACGCGCTTTGGATCGCGAAAATATATTCGCTTTGCTTATCGCTCATCTCGCCAGCGCCGCCATTTTGGAGGAAGTCCGAATAGCCTGAAATTGTCGTGAGCGGCGTGCGCAGTTGATAGCTCACATGCGCAACAAATTCTGACTTCATACGGTCAGCTTCTTCCAAGGCTTCGGCGCGTTCTATGAGGGCCGCTTCGGCTTTACGGGCTGAGGTCACATCATTAAACGCAATCAAAGTGGCCCCGTCTGGCAAAGGCCGCGAGAGCCATGTTAATTTCCGGTTATCAAGACGTTCTATTTCTCCGTCCACATGTCGGCGTACATCTGGGTTAGGGTCTGTGGCACGGGCCTTAAGATCATCCCAGAACCCCGTCTCATTATAGAGTTTTAAGCACCTTTTAATGAGCTTAGAAAATCGCGGGTTGTCCTTCATCTGATCTTCGGGGAGCCCCCAAAGCTTGGCAAAGGCCGCATTAGATATTTTCAAACGGCCATCTGTTCCAAACACAGCAATACCCTCACTGAGCTTATCTAACGTCGCCTTTTGAACATTGATAAGTGTTCCAAGCTGACCTTTAAGCGTGATAGAGTCGGTCATATCAGAGAATAAGAGGGAAATTCCGCCATGAGGATCGCGCATACGCACAAGGCGTAATGTCCGCCCGTCTGGCAGCGCCCAAAGCTCATCCGGCGTTTCTTCAGGCCATTCCGTATAGAGCGCTAATTCGTCTTTTTTCCACGCCGCATAATCAGATTGGGCCGGCAACAAGCGGCGTTCGCGTAAATGATCCAGCCAGTCACTATGAGCTGGGCGGTCGCGGAACCAGCCTTCGTCAATTTGGAACAAGGCCCCAAAAGCCTTATTGTGAAAGCTCATGCGTTTATCCGCGCCAAAAATCACAATCGCCTCATCCATCGCATTGAGCATTTCATCATGAGCTTGAATATGACGCGTCAAGGTTTGGCGTAGGCCTTCTGCCTCAGTGGCATCCATCGCAATTCCAGCAACGCCGCCAGAGACAGGAAAGAGGTTCACATAAGTCGATTTATTTTGACCGTTCAGGACAATATTTCGCATATCATCGACGCGAAGATTAGTCGCGATTGTTTTTTTTGCTTGCTCCAAAGCGGCATCATCGAGATGAGTTTGCTTATCCAAAACATCGCGCACATTACTGGCCCCAACAGCATCCACATAAGCATCATTTACCCAGTTAAGGTTACCCTCGCTCGTCATACGCCAGAGCGGGAACGGCGCGCGGCTCATCATTTCAATAAAGGCAATCGGGTCGACTTCAGCGGTTATGCGGTTATTTTCAAACCGTGATATGGCTGTACGTTCATCTTCGCCGCGAATAGAGGCATCTTCTAACCATAAAACCACTTGCCGACCTGCAACGCGGCCATCCGCTTCGATAACATTGCCTTCCGGAAGAATAATAGATATCGAAAACGGGGCGCCCGTGCTTAAAAGTCGGGTGATATGTACCCGTAGCGTATCCGTTTCGTCGGCTTCGCTAATCGTGTTCAGATCCGCCAACCCGTTTAGAATACGATTTGCCGTCTCTTTTGATTTTCCGGCTTGCGCAAAGCGCATCATTGAGGCCAAAGCTGCAGGGGATCCATAAACTCTGGGGTGGCCCCAATCCTTTTTAGGATCAGGAACTGTATCTTCCCAGACCAGAATTAACCCCGGATAGGATCCAAATATTGAATCCATGAGGCCGATCTGCTGATCAAGTTCGGCGCATTTATTTTTCCATTTATGACCAGACGCATTTTCTGTTGACGCTAATCGAAACGCATAAATTGAGCTCAACACGGCAAGCAAAACTGCGCCAGCCGTCACAATCAAATTTATGTCAATAGTCTCAAACGACACAATATCCCCATTATAGCCCAAAGGCTCGGCGCAAGGCTTACCCCGAAGACTGAGTCGTGAAAAGCGTAGAATTCGCTCAAAAGCTATTAATCGCCTTAAGCGCTTATCTTTAAGACCAAATTAGGCCGCAATTGACTCTATCAACTGCGCAAGTTCATCCGTAACTTTTTCAACCTGCGCCGCATCATCACCTTCCGCCATCACCCTAATAAGCGGTTCGGTTCCAGACGCCCTGACAAGGACGCGGCCAGAATTTCCAAACATGGATTGTGCATCTTTAATAGCCGCTGCTAGTTCTGGACTGTCCATGGGAGACGCACCTGAATATTTGACGTTTTTAAGCAATTGAGGAACAGGGTCGAACAAGTTCAAAACGTCGCTGGCAGGACGGTCACGGCGTTTAATTTCGGCCAAAACTTGAAGCGCGGCAATCGTGCCATCACCCGTGGGCGAAAAGTCAGTCATTAAAAGGTGACCCGATTGTTCTCCGCCTACATTATAACCATCTTTACGCATACGGGCAGCCACATGGCGATCCCCCACAGGGGTCCGAATGAAGTCAAGTTTATTGTCTATAATAAAGCGTTCTAACCCAAGGTTAGACATGACAGTCGCCACAATACCCGAGCGCGTTAGAAGGTTGTTTTCATTCCAACCCGTCCCGATCAAGGCCAGAAGTTGATCCCCATCAATGATCTGTCCCTTTTCATCGCACATAATGAGACGATCCGCATCGCCGTCGAGCGCAATACCAATATCGGCGCCCTTTTCTAAAACTTTTTGGGACAAGGCTTCAGTGTGGGTCGATCCACAATCTTTATTAATATTCATACCATTAGGCGAAACACCAATCGGAATAACTTCATCAGCGCCAAGTTCCCATAAGGTATCAGGGGCCGTTTTATAGGCGGCGCCATTAGCACAATCGATAACGATCTTCATGCCGTCTAAACGCATGCGCTTAGGAAAAGTTGATTTTACAATTTCGATGTAGCGCGCTTGGAAATCTTCATAACGGCGGACACGGCCCAAATCTTCTGACGTAGCAAGGCCCTCTTTCCATTTTTCTTCCATGAAGCTTTCAATTTCAAGTTCCGCTTCATCAGAGAGTTTTTGTCCATTTGGCGCAAAGAGCTTTATCCCATTATCCGTATACTTGTTGTGCGAGGCGGTAATCATAACGCCTAAATCCGCCCGCAGACGCCGCGTCATCATAGCCACGCCAGATGTTGGCAAAGGTCCGCAAAGTTTAACGTCCATGCCCACAGATGTAAAACCCGCCACGAGGGCTGGCTCGATCATATATCCTGAAAGCCGCGTGTCCTTGCCAATAACGACGCTATGACGACGGTTATCACTCTGACGAAAATACTTCCCCGCAGCCATGCCAAACTGCATAACACTATCCGGTGTCATTTTGCCAAAATTAGCTTGCCCTCGGATTCCATCCGTTCCAAAAAACTGCTTTTTCTTAGTCATATTACCCTCAAGTGCGCCTTATGCGCCCACACACCTGTTAATCTAATAACAGCTAATTATCTCGAAAATATAAACAAATCAAATATTAGGCGCATATAAACTACCCCTTAAAGCTTATCTTTTCGGTCAGCGGTCTTTAGCGCTTGGACAATTTTTTTAACATCTTGAGCAGCATCAAGTTTTGCCACTAGAACAGCTCCGTCTTTGACGATGACAGCTAAGCCATCAATTCCAACCGTTGTGACGAGCGGGCCATCCGTTTCAATCAAACTATTGACCGTATCATGGATGATAACATCACCAGCCAGAGCATTTCCGTTCTCGCCTTGTTTTAAGGCATGAAGGGAAGTGAAAGACCCGATATCGTTCCACCCGATATCGCAAGGCACGACCGCCGCCTTATCTGTCGGTTCCATCACTGCATAATCGATGGACTCAGCGGGACAAGCCTCAAAAGCCTTCACATTGAGATCATATTGTCCAGATTTCAATCCTGCATCCGCATAAGCGGCTTTAGCCTGCTTAACAATATCTGGATGAAACTTCGTCATCTCTGATAATAAGGTATCAGGTGAAAATAAGAATATTCCGGCGTTCCAATGAAAGCCGCCTTTATCGAGATAAGTTTGCGCGGTATTTTCGTCCGGTTTTTCCTTAAACGCTTTCACATCAAAGGCACCGGGCCCAATAGCTTCGCCCTGTTCTATATAGCCATAACCTGTCTCAGGCCCTGTCGGGGCAATGCCGAACGTTACAAGACGGCCCGCATTTGCCGCGGGAACAGCTGCCGCAACAGAGCGCCTAAAGGCTTTAGGTTTAGTTACATGATGGTCGGCAGGCGCGAGTAAGATAAGAGCTTCAGGATCACTAACATGTGCATGCAAAGCGGCAACCACAGCACAAGGCGCCGTATTACGGCCCATAGGTTCTACAATAATTGCCCCTATATCTTGGCCAATCTCGGCCATTTGCGCGCGAATAGGCTCTGCGTGAGCGGCGTTACAAATAAAGACAGGCGGATGAAAGAGATCGCCTGAGAAACGCTGCGCGGTTTCTTGAACCATCGTTTCTTCTGTGACGAGGGGTAGCAATTGCTTCGGCATAGCCTGCCGAGACGCTGGCCATAGACGACTTCCCGCGCCGCCAGACATAATGACAGGTATTATTTTCGTCTCACGCATCATGGTCGTATTTTAAAAGATTACCTCTTTAAACGAAGTTAAAGCCGAACCTTAATTTATTCATAACGGATTTTTCAACCCTTTAAGAATTATCCTCCCAAACGCGTTATCCTAGAGAGACTTCTCCAGAGCGGTATCTCAATAAAACCCTGCAGTTTTTCAGCACGCCGCCTGCAGGGGGGCGGAACGTCCAGCTCTTCACAGCCTGTCGAGACGCGCTTTCAAATAACCCATCAGGCAGAGACCGCTCGACATCAACATTTTCTGTTTCGCCCAACGCGCTCACGTCAAGGCGCATAATCACCCACCCTTGGCGGCCTGAATTAAACGCCCGTCTTGGATAGGACGGAAGTTCGAAATTGCGGGCTGCAAGTTTTTCGCCGCCAAGACAATCATCAGGATTAGAATAGCCTTTTACCCACGGGTCTGGGGGATATTGGCTTTTCGGGTGAAAGACATTTTTGGTGGCGCAGGCTGTTACAAATATTACCGCCATTAAAATCCCAGCCACTAAAAACAAAGACAGACGGTTCAATCTTCTTCTCCAAAGCGGTTAGCAACAAGCTCCGTCAGGGCCTGAATGGCGTCAGAAGCCTGTATGCCTGTGGCGCTGATTGTAATCTCTTCCCCGCAGGCAGAGCCTAAAAGTAACAGCTCCATCACGGAATCAGCAACAACAGTTTCCGCGCAGACATCATTATGACTACGCACCAGAACTTGGGCATCAAATTTCATCACGCATTCCATAAATTTATGCGACGCCCGCGCGTGCAGACCTCGTTTGTTCACCAAGCGTATGGTCGCTGTTGTGGGTGCGCTCAAGTTTCGCCTGCTAATATTTTAGACGCAATGGCGATATATCTCTGCCCCGCATCCCGCGCTTTTTCCGACGCGTCTGCAAGATTTGCCGTTCGGCGCGCCTCGGCAAGTTTAATAAGCATAGGCAAATTAACCCCCGCGAGAACTTCGACTTTACCGTCACTGAGCATAGAAATCGCAAGGTTAGACGGCGTTCCCCCAAACATATCTGTTAAAAGAATGACCCCATTATCAGCGTCAACACGTTTCACAGCCGCGCGTATATCGTCGCGGCGGCGCTCCATATCATCATCGGGACCAATGCAAACCGTCTCCAAATTGTCTTGGGGGCCAACCACATGCTCTGTTGCGCGCCGAAGCTCGGTTGCCAATTGGCCGTGCGTAACAATAACAAGTCCGATCATGGACATTACCCTTAATCTCTTTGGACAAATATTGGCCAAAGTCAGAAGGGTAGTTAATCAAGAATTTTGTGCAAAGAAAAGTGTTTTATGCGGCTTTTTTTCGATTAGATTTAGATTGCTCTTTCACTTTTCGCTTCCGTTTAGCTTTTTGAGGCCCGCCCTGTGTTTGGCGTGGAACTTCAATAACAAACCGCGCGCCTTGAACAGATCCGTTAGCGGCGTCTTGTCTATTTTCAGCCCAAATCCGACCTTTATGCGCCGTTATGATCTGACGACAAATCGCAAGGCCTAACCCTGAATGAGACCCAAATTGCGCGCCTTTAGGTCTTTGCGTGTAGAACCGGTCAAAGACAGTTTCTAGATTATCTTCGGGAATTCCAGGGCCATCATCATCGACGGTTATCACAACCCAGTCTCGTTCGCGGCGGGTTTGAACAGATACATTCAGGCGTACTTCGCCGTCGACATCGGAAAAGGTAAGAGCATTATCAATTAAGTTTCGCAGGACCTGCGCAAATGGGGTTTCAAAGGCGCGAATGTACACTGGCGCCTCGGGATTTAAAGCACTCATATTGCGCAAAGAGGCGCCCTCACCGCTGCGGGTTTGTTCATAAAACTCAGTAATATTATTGAGAATTTCGCCAATATCCAAAGTCTGCGCCGTTTCGCGGGCTAAATTAGCATCCACTTTCGACGCCTTTGAAATATCGGTAATCAAGCGGTCCATTCGCGAGACGTCTTGCTGAATAATATTAATTAATTTTTCGCGCTGATCATCCGTCTTTGACACGCGCAAAGTATCGGAGGCAGAGCGCAAAGATGTCAGCGGGTTCTTGATCTCATGGGCAACGTCAGCAGCAAAATTAGCAATATCATCAATACGGCTATAAAGGCCCTGAGTCATATCCCGCATCACAGTAGAAAGGTCTCCGATCTCATCCCGCCGCCGCGACAGATCAGGAATAGCATCACGCTTTTTACTCGAGCTGGTCACCAGTTCCGCCGCGCGGGCCAGTTTACGCATAGGCCGGGTGACAAATAAGGTGAGCGCTAAAGATGATAAAAGCGTGGCCAAAAAGGCTAAGCCTATAATCGGAGCCAAAGCTTTACGCTCTGCCTTCACAATGGCTTGGACGTCACGGCTTTCCACTGTGACAACACCGAGAACTTGTTGAACCCGTTTGACGGGCAAGCTGACCGTCACAATCAACTCATCCTCCTTTGTATAACGCTGTCCCAGCATTTCGCCGCCCTTAAGCGCCTTGCGAATATCGCCCTTTAAATCACGCCTCAGACTTGCGCGCCTATTTTTCCGCCACGGCAAATTATGTAATGTTACGCTCACCCAGTTTTCGACCCTTTCGCGCCAGACCTCTTGCCGCTTGGGCTTGGGTATTTCGGAAATAATCGGATCAAGCTGGGAGACTTCTATGTCTTTATCCATCGTTTCTGTATCCGCGAGTTCCAACCCTTGGCGGTCGTGTAAGCGCACGCGCCAGTTCTCTGGAACATTCACGCCGCGTAGAACTTGCTTGGCATTATCGATATCTAACACTGCCGCCGAGCCATAACCCGTCGCATCATCACCCATGACGGTTGTTATAGTTGAGGCCAGCGAGCGTAGATTTTCAAGCTTGGCATCAATCAATCCGTCTTGAAAACGGTTCATAGCCAGAGACCCAGCCACCAGAATAAGCAACCCAATCAGATTGGATAAAAAGATGTTACGGGTGAGCTTAGACGTGAGCAAAGATCGGCGCGGACCTCGCCGCCGATCTTTGATTTTGACACGTCCAGCCCCGCCCGCTGGCGGGCTATTAGGCACCTGCGCTTTAGACTTCTCTATATTTATATCCGACCCCATAGAGCGTCTCTATACCATCGAAGCTCTTATCCGTCTTGCGGAACTTTTTACGTAATCGCTTGATATGGCTATCAATCGTGCGGTCATCGACATAAATCTGATCATCATAGGCCGCGTCCATTAATTGATCGCGAGATTTCACATAGCCGGGGCGTTTGGCAAGGCTCTCTAAAATCAGGAACTCTGTCACGGTTAATCTTACAGGATTACCCTCCCAAGAACAGGCATGACGGTTAGGGTCGAGCACAAGCTTACCGCGGCGAATAACTTTATCATCGCCTTCTTGCGGAACAGGCATTTCAATATTGGTTAATGAGGCCCGGCGCAAAACCGCCTTGATACGCTCATTTAAAAGACGTTGTGAAAAGGGCTTTGTGATATAATCATCCGCGCCCATATTCAGGCCAATCGCCTCGTCAAATTCATCATCTTTTGACGTTAGGAATATCACAGGCAGGTTTGAGCTTTGACGCAGACGGCGCAATAGTTCCAATCCATCCATGCGCGGCATCTTAATGTCAAAGACGGCTAGATCTGGCGGGCTTTTTTTCAGCGCTTCTAAAGCCGTAACGCCATCATGAAATTTACGTACCTCATAGCCCTCACCTTCGAGAAACATAGAGACAGATGTGAGGATATTCTCATCATCATCGACCAAATAGATCTTTGCCATAGTTTTTGCTCCAGCCAGACGCGATATATATTGGCGCGGTGAATATGCCTTATCTTTTACTAAACTCATTGTCTGCATGTTCTCAACCCTTTCTAACACTTTGATAGACAGGCTTTAGCAAGCTAATGTGGCAAGGCTTTGACCAAAACCTGCCTTATTTTGAACAAAAGGAGTGTTGCGGGCCGCCATACAAATCCCTACATAGAGCCCAAGCTGGAGAGTTAAATGAGTTTCTTACAATCAATTTCGCATCACCTGATTGCGCCTGTCTTGGGCTTTTTAGTTTTCGTGATTTTCGCAGAAGTTATCTTTAGCTGGCTCATCGCTTTTAAGATCGTTAATCTGCGTAATCCGATGATGGCACAGATATATAACATCGTACAAATTATCTCACGCCCATTCCTGGACCCTTTTCGTAAACTCATACCCGCCGTCGGAGGTCTAGACCTTTCTCCCATTGCCGCGCTCTTGCTGCTCAGCTGGGGCCAATCCCTCTTTAGTTTCGGCGGCCCAATATTCCGTATGCTGGGATAATTAAGTCTGAGGTCTTTTCACTTTAAAAATAACAACGCCGCCGCCTTCTAGCTCTGGGTCTGATATGGCGTCTAGGTAATCAGGGATAAGCCCTTGTGACAGATTAGCGGTAAAGCCCTGGCTATTTTCCGCCTTATAGATAGCTGTGCTCGTCGCGGAATTACAAAAATAGACATAGTCAATATCATGACCCAATATGATCGGTCCGGCCTTATCTGAATCTGATACAGAAATTTGAATTTGAGTGGCTATGCCTTTAAAATTACGATGATAATTTCCGCTCACAACGCGATGAGGTGTTTGCATTAATATATGCCCAGACATATCAGGTCCCGCTAAAACCGTCCCCACAGGAAGTGCTTTAAAACTATTGATAACATCGGCTGACGCGCAATGTGCTTGAGGCTCTAAGAGAGTGTTCTCTGTATCATTGGCCAGCAGAACTTTGAACGCTTTACCCGGAATTTCCCACGCAAATGGGGCTGAGATAATTAAGGCCGCTAAATAGGTAACACTATCAGGGTTCTCGCGTTTTGTATCCGTATAAACCTTAGATATCCAACCCGCGAGAGGAATAATCGCAAAAACAAAGGCAAAGGGATAAAAGCGGATTTGATAAGCCGTAAGGCCGAGCGCAGCAATTATAAGACTGAGCAATAAAATATGTTGGCCCACTTGATAAGAAGCCTGAGTATGAGAAGTTTCAGATAATCCCGCCCCAAACTGACGGCGCAATCCAAGGCATAAAATAATTATAGCCGCCACAGGCGCGCCAAGCATATGCGGAATAATAATACCCCTCTCCAATCTTTTATGCGTTATCGGGCGCGCCTCTTCTACATTATCAAGCCAAAGTCGAGTAACATCTTGAGGCAAACTATCCAAAGGATTGACGAGGCATTGAGGGGCTTGAAAGACAAGAACAGCGGCGCAGATAACGCCTAAAACACCCAAAGCATATCCTCTTTTAATCCAGTTAGTTGGCGCCGCTTTCCGAGACTCCCACTTTGCAACAATCGCTAACCCTAGCCCGCCTAAAGCTCCAACTGTTACAGTAATCATCGATAAAGCATCGCAATAAATAAGTGTATATTCAGAGGGCGAGACGGTTCCAAAAAACGCTGCTAGAAGCGTTATCGCAAACCCAAGTCCAAACCCTTGCGTGGCAAAACTTGCAGCGCGTCCATGATAAGCCCATTGCAGCGCCATAAACCCGCAAATGATGGCGGCAAAAACATATATTTCCGCGCCTATCGCAATCGACATGGCTAACGCAAAACCAGATATAAAATAAGACCAAAACCTGAATTTCGGATCCAATGCAAATCCGACGCAAAGGCCTAAAAACCCTAATTGTAAGTTATGGTGATCAATACTGCCCGGCGCAAAACGGTGAAATGTCATCACAAAAAGTCCAAGTAAACATAAAATAAAAATCTTTATTTTAGAGGATGCATTATCATGCGCCCAATGTTTGGCCCCTATAAAACACCCATAAATTAAAACAAAAGCACTTAAAGGCGGCCATACGGAATAGGCCCAAATAAGGGCCCGCTCTTGCGGCATAAACAGGTCAAAAATATAGGTTAAGACAATAATTGGAATATCAGGAATACGAGACCAATGCATATCGGTTCCGCCAACAAGGCCCATGCGGTACTGGTCTGTGTTAAACCAGCTTTGTCCCGCCAAATAGTCTTTGATTTGAACTAAGCGAATAGTATCATCAATATCACCGCCGATTAATCCCAAACTCATGATATTTTTTAAAAATATTACCACCACAATGAGCACAGCCGCTATCAGGAAACCATGTGTCTGTAAGATAGCAGGTAATTTAGGTTTGCTGGGCGTCTTATCTGCCGTCATCCTCGCCCCATGCCCTATTTGGTCCGTTTTTTTGGTCACTGAAACATAACTTTAACTCCTTAATATTATATAAAATGAAAGAAGAGCAAGAACGGGATAAACCATGGTTGAAATGTCATCAAAATTTGAAGACTTAAATATCGCCATTCTCTTACCTTGTTATAATGAAGGGACATCTATTGCCGATGTCGTTTTCGACTTTCGGCGCGTCCTGCCAGGACACCGCATTTTTGTTTATGATAATAACTCAAATGATAATACGGCTGAACAAGCGGCGCGCGCAGGCGCAATCGTTGTACGCTCTCGGCGTCAAGGCAAGGGGAATGTTGTCCGTCAAATGTTCGCCGATATCGATGCCGATATTTACATCATGGCAGATGGAGATGGAACGTATGATAGCTCCAGAGCCGCAGAGCTGATCCAAACATTACTGGATGAACGGGCCGATATGGTTGTCGGGACACGCCGCGACGTCAAAGTTGATGCGGGGCGCAGGGGTCATGCCTTTGGCAATAAAATTTTCAATTTCGTTTATCAAACAATTTTTGGGAATGATTTCACAGATATCTTTTCAGGCTATCGCGTCTTTACGCGGCGCTTTGCCAAAAGCTTTCCGGCCATGTCCCCCGGCTTTGAAATCGAGACGGAAATGTCTGTTCATGCCTCTGTTCTTCGTCTGCCTGTTATCGAAGTTGAATGTGATTACGGGCGGCGCCAAGAAGGCTCCGAGAGTAAGCTGTCTAGCTTTCGAGATGGGTTTAAAATATTACGCATGATGGGGTCTTTGATGAAAGAAACTCGTCCCTTCACTTTCTTTAGCTATATTGCCTTGGGCCTAGTTGGGATTTCAATGTTTTCTGCCGCCCCTGTTCTTGTAGAGTATTTCTCAACAGGGCTTGTCAGCCGCATGCCAACATGGGTGCTCTCTATGACAATGTTACTGGGTAGTATGATGGTCTTTATGGCGGGCGTCATTCTTGATTCCGTCGCGCGGGGGCGGACAGAACAAAAACGCGTCCACTATCTTTCAATTGCTCCATCGCGCGGTGAAAAGGCACTTGGCGGAGCCGCGCGGCTTCATGAACGTCGTCAGGCAAGAGAAGATGGAACAATCACCTCTCGGCATAGAGCCTCTCAATAGGGCCGCCTTCTCATGCCAACACAAGCTCTCCCCGTTTATTTTTTGCTTATTCTCACCCCTTTGATAATTGCCTGCGGTCAAGTTTTATTCAAAGTCGCGAGCCAAAGAATAGCCGCCTCTGGGGATAAATTTTACATGATCATGCTTGATCCTGTCTTTATTTTTTCTTGCGCCGTATATGCCGCGGCAACCTTATTATGGACTTATGTTCTCCAAACTGTTCCCCTGGCCTATGCCTATGCCTTTATGGCTTTAACATTTGTTATGGTGCCAATTCTCGCGATCTTTTGGCTCGGAGAAACAATAACCCTGCGATATATTATTGGCGGTCTTCTGATTTTAGTCGGGCTCGTCATCGCCCAAACATAATGAACAGGTTTCTCTCTAAGCCAGCATAATTTTGACTCTTTCCAAGACTTCTCTAGACTGCCCTCTAACCTGATACATAGAGGTGCGGTATGGGATGGATTAAGAAAACAGGTTTAGGTCTGGGCGGCATTATTGTTCTTGGGGCCCTTGGCGGATATATTTGGTTTTGGGGCGCGCCTGTTGGCGTGAATAATTACATTAATAAAGCCTCACTTAAAATGGCGACGGATAGTCCTGAGCTACTCACCTTTATGGGGATGATTGATAATACCCCGCTGGACTTTCATAGCGGCAAGCTTGCAGATTATACCAAAGCCCAAGAGGATAAATCGCTGGAAAAGCTTAAAGCCGCCCAAGAGGGCCTCGCCAAATACGGCCCAGAGGGGCTTGAGGGGCAAGAGCTTTTATCTTGGAAAATCACCCATTGGTTTTTTGAAGACCTGCTCAATGATGCGAAGTTTGAATATTCTGGCTATCCCATTAGCCAGCTCTCTGGCCCGACGGTTAACCTACCGCAATTTCTGACCGACACCCATGCGATTGAAAGCCCGAAAAGCATCGAGCGTTACTTAAGCCGCGTTGATGAATTTGGGCGTGTGTTGGGCGAGATGAAAACCCGCGTGGAAGACCACCGCGATAATGGCGTCGTCGCGCCAGACTTTATTATTGAAAAAGTACTGATAGGCCTGCGTAGTTTTATCGAAGGCGGCGCGGCTGAAAACCCGCTTGTTAAAACGCTGCCCGCTAGGCTCGATAAAGTTGAAGGTTTATCTGATGATCAAAAGGCCGATTATGTGGCCCGCGCGCAAGAGCTGGTACAGACGAAAATCATTCCCGGTTATGAGGCCATGATAGGCCTGCATGAAGAGCTGCTTAAAACCGCGAATTCCGATGCCGGTATCTGGCGTCTGCCTGACGGGGATAAAATCTACGCGGCCGCTCTGCGCTCTAACACGACAACGGATTACACCGCTGATGAGATCCATGAGACGGGACTATCCGAAGTGGTCCGTATCGAAGCTGAAATGGATGTTATTCTGACGGGCGAAAATCTAACGGACGGCACGGTAACCGAGCGCGTACAGGCCTTAATGCAAGACCCAGCGCATATCTTCCCTAACACAGATGAAGGCCGCGCTGATATGATTGCCTTCCTGGAGGAAATTAACACCCATATTATGAGCAAGGCCGGGGATTATTTCGTCACCCTACCCCCGCAAGATTTAGAAATATTACGCGTGCCGGAATACTCGCAAGACAGCTCACCCGGCGGATATTACAATGGACCGTCTTTGGATGGTAAACGCCCGGGGCGGTTTTATATCAACCTTAAAGACACAGCCGATAATCCGAAATGGACACTCCCGACATTATTATATCACGAGGCCGCACCGGGACATCATTTTCAGATTAGCCGCGCCATGTTGATCAAAAAAGTCCCTATACTGCGCAAAATGAGCCCCTTTACCGCCTATACCGAAGGCTGGGCGCTTTATGCCGAGCGTATCGCCGCGCAAGATATGGGGCTTTATGAGGGCAAACCTTTATGGGATCTTGGCCGCTTGCAAGCAGAGATGTTTCGCGCCGTGCGGCTGGTGGTTGATACGGGGCTGCACCATAAGCGCTGGAGCCGCAAGCAAGCGATTGACTATATGATGTCCAAGACCGGCATGACCGAGGCCGAAGTCACCCGCGAGATTGAGCGTTATATTGTCTGGCCCGGCCAAGCTACCGCCTATAAGACAGGACAGCTGGCCATTCTCGATATGCGGGCCAAGGCTGAGGCAGCATTGGGGGATAAATTTAACCTGCGCAATTTCAATGAAATGATCCTCGAAAACGGCGCCATGCCCCTCGGAATTTTAAGTGAGGTCGTCGATGAGTGGATTGAAAAAACCAAAGCGGGATAATCCCCCTTAAGAATTTCTCAATAAATTCACAGACTCCTCTTGAAGAGTCGCCGCTATGCGCCTACATGCCCTCTGCTAGCACTCGCACGTTGTGAGTGCTAAAGCTTATTATCAACTCTAACATAAGAGAGAACTATGAAATTTC
>CAYYMI010000056.1:0-560 GCA_964472905.1 uncultured Hellea sp.
TTTAGTAAATAACTAAAGTGTTGCGACGACCAGTTGAAACCGCAGGCGGTTTAAGCCGTTGAGCCAATGTTCGCCTATGCTATGCTTCAAAGCGAATTATAGTCTGTTCTCTACACCCTAATAAAACCCTTCGCAGTCATATGGTATAATTTCGCCGCCAAGTCCTATTTCTCTTGCAATCACTGGCCGCGCCGTTAGACACCCGCCATGTTAACAATCTCTGATTTGAATTACCGTGTGCAGGGCCGTCCGCTCTTTACCAATGCGTCAGCGCAAATCGCGGCGGGGTGGAAGGTTGGCCTCATCGGGCGTAACGGCACGGGTAAATCGACATTGCTGCGGCTCATCCGCGAAGAAGTCGCCGATAAATCCAAAGACGCCTCTGTGCGCTTAAATAAAGGCGCGCGCATGGGCTGGGTCGCTCAAGAGGTGGACGCGACGGATGAGACCATCATGGATGTGGTTTTGGCCGCCGACCAAGAACGCCACGCCTTGATGATAGAATCTGAGACCGCAACTGACCCTGACCGCATTGGCGAAATTCACGAACGGTTGATGGA
>CAYYMI010000056.1:570-14991 GCA_964472905.1 uncultured Hellea sp.
GATATAGATGCGTGGAACGCAGATACGCGCGCGGCGGTGGTGCTGGCGGGGCTTGGCTTTAAGACAGACGATTTTTACCGCGCAACCAAAGAGTTCTCTGGCGGGTGGCGTATGCGCGCGGCCATTGCGGGCGTACTTGTCTCTGAGCCAGATTTACTTTTGCTCGATGAGCCGACCAACTATCTCGACCTCGAAGGGGCGGCGTGGCTGGAAGGTTATATCCGCAAATATCCGCATACGGTGATTATGGTCTCGCATGACCGCGAAATGCTCAACCGTTCTGTCACCCATACGCTGGCGCTGGAACACCAACAATTATCCATTTGCCCCGGGGGCTATGATGATTGGATGAAATTGCGGGCGGCCAAGACGGCGCAGCTCGAGGCGATGAAAGCCAAGCAAGATGCGGACCGCGCCCATTTGCAGGCCTTTGTCGACCGCTTTAAAGCCAAAGCTTCCAAAGCGCGCCAAGCGCAATCGCGCGTTAAGATGCTCGAGAAGATGCAGGATATTTCTATCCCGATTACCGAACGCACCACGCCGTTTAATTTTGGCAAATTTAAAGACAAGCTCGCCCCGCCTATGCTGGAACTTGAAGGTTGTGATTTGGGCTATGGAGAAGCGGCGAAAATCTTAAGCGGGGTGAACCTACGTCTCGACCCTGATGACCGTATCGCCATTGTCGGGGCCAACGGGCAGGGCAAGACAACGTTGGTAAAATCTATCGCCTCGCGGCTCCCCCTTATGGCGGGTACGCTCAAAGCGCCCAAAGCCATCCGCATTGGTTATTTTTCACAAGACCAACTTGATGAATTGACCGAAGGCGAAACGGTGCTCAACCATGTCTCCCACGCGCTCCCTAAACACACCCCCGAGAGCAAGACTCGCGCCGCCGCCGCCGCCATGGGCTTCTCCCATGAAAAGGTTGAAACAAAAGTCGAGAAATTATCAGGCGGGGAAAAAGTGCGGCTTTTGCTCGGCCTCATGTCGATTGAAAAACCACATATTCTGATTTTGGATGAGCCGACCTCGCATTTAGATATTGATAGCCGCGAAGCCCTCATCTATGCGCTCAATGATTTCCCCGGCGCAGTCCTCTTAATTACCCATGATGTCTATCTCGCCGAAGCCACCGCCGACCGATTATGGCTGGTCAATAACGGCAAAGCCAAACGTTATGACGGCGATTTGCGGGATTATAAGAAACTGGTCATGGCCGCAGATAGGGCGGGGTGATTAGCTTTTAGTAACGTTTACGTTATTTCAGCCTTTGATGTGTAATGTGCCCTATTTACACTTAGGGGCTTTAAAGTGGCTGATCAGAATGAAGAACCTAAAGGTCTTTTTTATCTCATCGTAGGATTGTTTTGTATAGGTTGCCTGTTTCAAAGTACAATTCAGTTTAAGTCATATTTTCATTACCAAAAACTGCAACAACATGGCACTTATACCACGGCGAAAATCGTAAAAAGAATTTATGAACCCCAAAACAGGGCCCCTACAATATATTATCTAACATATCAGTTTGAAAATAGACGAGCCACAAATACTTGTAAGCGATCAGGTGAGTATTTCACCACACCCAAAGACAAGGCCTGTATACACACGGTGCAAAAGCATAGAATTTTAGAACAAGAATATAAGGATATAAAAATTGGCGACGATATTGATGTTCTGTATCTGCCGAGTACTTCGAAAACTAAAAGCATGGTCCTTGGGATGTCTTATAGTAAATCATCCTCATTATATACGGCTTTATTCCTTCTATTTTCAGCCCTGTGTTCGGTTTGGTTTTTATTAGTCTTTATCTCTAAAGGTTTCGCCGATAAAGCAAGATTGAAGCAGGCCCGCAAGGTCAAAACTAGATGAAGCGTAACCCCTCCGAAACGCATTGTCACGCCCGCTTGCTCGCGCCATAATTCTCCCATTCGTCATAGCCGTACTTGATACGGCTATCCATGACGTGATGTTTCAAAGTAGATAATTCCTCCCATGGATCACCTCGTGCATTTTGCTACGCAAATTGCACCTATCGGATGATGATAAAGAAAATTACGCTAATACCGTCATTACAAGACTTGTTCTTGTAATCTATCATGATGAGTTTCTATAAATAGCATGGTCTTGAAAGGTTACAGACGGGAGATGGATTGCAAGAATAAATCTTGCAATGACGATGTAAAGAAGAGCGTCATAAGTTATTAAGTCATCCCCCAAAACCCATTGTCACGCCCGCTCGCCCGCGCCATAATCCCTCAAGGAGAGTTTTATGGCATTGATTCAGGCGGGCGAGACAACGATGTCGGAAACGATGGAAATGCTGACGGGGACGGCGGTTCAGGGGCTGAATATTCTCGGCTCGCTCTTTCTCTTTGTGCTCGGCATTCTGGCTGCCGCAATCCTCATCCTGTTCTTGATTGATGTGACCCAGACCAAAGATACGGTACGCCGCAATTATCCTGTGTTGGGGCGGTTTCGCGGTGTCTTTTCAAAACTGGGTGAGTTTTTTCGTCAATATTTCTTTGCCATGGACCGCGAGGAAATGCCATTTAACCGCGCGCAGCGCGATTACATCAATGATGTCTGTGATGACGGCCATGAGACGGTGCCCTTTGGGTCGACCAAAGTGCTTGGTCCCGGCACGCCGATTTTCGCTAATGGCTTGTTCCCTAAACTCGACGGCGAACATACGCCCAAGCCCGCCTTTATCATCGGGCCGAATACGCCCAATCCTTATGCCCCCACAAGCCTGTTTAATATATCCGCCATGAGTTACGGCTCTTTATCCAAGCCCGCGGTTCAGGCGCTCTCCTTAGGCGCAGGCATGGCGGGGTGCTGGCTCAATACGGGGGAAGGCGGCGTTGCGCCTTATCATCTCGAAGGCGAATGTGACGTTGTCTATCAGCTCGGGACAGGCAAGTTCGGCGCGCGCAAAGATGATATGACTTTGGATGAGGATAAACTGCGCAAGATTTGTCAAAACCCGCATATTAAAATGATCGAGATTAAACTCTCTCAAGGTGCCAAGCCGGGCAAAGGCGGGATATTACCCGCCGAGAAAGTGACCGCCGAGATTGCGCAGATACGCGGCATCAAAGAAGGCGAAGCGGCCATATCACCCAACCGCCATGTCGAGGCCTCTAACCCTGCTGAATTGCTCGACCTCATTGACCAAGTGCGTAAAGCCTCAGGCCGCCCGACAGGGATTAAATTTGTCGTCGGCAATATCGTGCCTATTCAGGAATTGTTCCAAGAGATCAAAGCGCGCGGCCTGCACTCTGCGCCCGATTTCATTACGCTCGATAGCGGGGATGGCGGGACTGGCGCTGCGCCTTTGCCGCTTCTTGATAATATGGGGCTGTCTATTCGCGAAGGCTTGCCGTTGGTTGATGATTTGCTAAGGGCCGAAGGTCTGCGCGAGCGTATCGCCGTGATTGCCAGCGGGAAGTTAGTGACGCCAGAAGATGTGGCTTGGGCCTTTTGTGTGGGCGCGGATTTTGTCAATGCCGCGCGCGGGTTCATGTTTGCGCTAGGCTGTATTCAGGCCTTAAAATGCGATGAGAACACTTGCCCGACAGGGATAACCACCCATAATAAACGGCTTCAACGCGGCCTTGACCCCACCAACAAAGCGGTGCGCGTGATGAATTATTGCAAGACCATCCAAAAAGAAGTCGACATGATCGCCCATAGCTGCGGCGTTGATCATCCGCGCGATTTAACACGAAATCACCTTATGGTGGTCCAAGCTAATGGGCGTAGTAAACCGTTCTCCCAGACATGGGATCGGTCGAAATATGGCTAAGGGTAGGCGGCCTTAACCAACCTCTCAATCATCGTCATTGCAAGACTTGTTCTTGTCATGACGTGGGTCTGAGGGCGTTTCAAAAAATCAAAAAAACTTAATCCTCACTAACTCATGCGGGGGTATTTTACGCTCATGAGTTTTGAGACGATGACATATCCTATGAAGGACTTAGCCCTTCCCATGCCCGACACAGCATTGAATGTGGATAGAGGCGCAGCCCCTAAGATGGGCGTCTGCGGGATAGCTGTGTCTGGAATTTTGATGTGGTTGCGGCTCTGTGTTTATGTTGTCACGGGGTATGGATCTCCCTTTGAATCACACACTGCGGCGCCTCGACAGCCTTTTCACAATCCCAACCGTACCAGACGCCGTCTAAACCGGCATTGCTCCAATCAAAAGACTATGCCTGTCATACGCCAGTACGGCATTTTATATAATTTTGGATCGCGGCATATTACGCCGACGCAGTTTCTGGAACGCAGGTGTCGTCTTTCGGGGGTGGCGCGAGTGTCCATATACCGCATGGTTTATTATGCTCACCGCATGGTGCGTGAAGCGTTATGGGCTAGATATGCGCGCGGAGATTTTCGCGCGTCGCGAGGTTTGTGTGAGGCCCATCTTTGGCCGAGTTAGTTTCGTTTTTATAAAAAAGTAAACCCTATGACGACCAAAGCTCGCTTTGGCCGGCCATATCCCCATGCCTGATGAACAGAGTTTGGATTGCTAAGCTTCTTCCGCCAGCGTCGCCGCGGCTGCTTCGGTCATATCAAAATTGTGAAAGACTGAGCTGACATCATCGACATCTTCGAGGGCGTCTTGTAGGCGAACAACGGCGGCCGCTTGGTCTGGGTTATCAATATCGTTTTGACCTTTCCAGACAAGGTTGACAGATTTGGCGTCGCCGAATTTCTTTTGAAGTTCCCCTGCAACGGATCCTAAATCATCGCGCGCGGTCCAGATTGTATGGACGGGTTCATATTCATCCCATTGATCGGACGCGGCTTCATCCGTTTCGCAATCATCTGCGCCGGCTTCAATTGCGGCTTCCATCATGCCG
The DNA here is from genome assembly GCA_964472905.1 of uncultured Hellea sp. Taxonomy (GTDB): domain Bacteria; phylum Pseudomonadota; class Alphaproteobacteria; order Caulobacterales; family Maricaulaceae; genus Hellea. The sequence goes on from CAYYMI010000056.1 coordinate 5,436, forward strand.
TCTTCATCGGTCACTTCGAGCGGATATTCAATTTTGCCGACTTGGTCGAACATAAAGGCGACTGAGCCTGTTTCGCCCAATGCGCCGCCATTTTTAGAAAAGGCTGTGCGTACAGCCATGGCCGCGCGGTTTTTGTTGTCTGTGCTGGCTTCGACAATAAAGCCGATGCCGCCCGGGCCAAAACCTTCATAACGGATTTCTTCGTAATCTTCTCCGTCGCCGCCCGCGCCTTTATCAACCGCGCGTTTGATATTATCTTTGGGCATGGATTGGCCCTTGGCGTTGGCAATGGCCAGACGTAAACGAGGGTTCATATCAGGGTCAGGGCCGCCCATTTTAGAGGCGATAGCAATGTCTTTGGCGAGCTTGGAAAAGAGCTTGGAGCGCAGCTTATCCTGCCGCCCTTTACGGTGCTGAATATTGGCCCATTTGGAATGTCCTGCCATGAGAAATCCTGTTCGTCTGTTTATCTGGCCGCGTTCTAAGGGATTGCCACGCGCTCGGCAAGGGGGTGAAGAGTCTAGGGGTTGATATTCAGCGCTAACTCTCGATAATGATGTGAGTCGAGGATGTGGTGATATGAAGTGGTTATTGAGAATAATTGGTCTCATTATTTTGCTCTTTATCGCTATTTGCGCCGTAGGATTTTTTCTACCAAGCACGCAAACCATTGAACGCAGCATAGAGGTCGAAGCATATCCGGAAGATGTCTTTCCTTATTTGAATAATCTCCAGCTCTATTCTCAATGGTCGCCGCTATACGCGCAATTGACCGAGGCTGAAATTATCTATGGTGGCGGGGATGCCGGTGTAGGCCAGAACATGGCGTGGCAAAATGGATCGGGGGCTTACCCCTTTGGGTCGCAAGAAATTGTGCAGAGCCAGCCCGGAGAATTTGTTCAGGTCAAGGCCAACCTTTCTGGACGTGATGCCACGGCAACACATGCGCTCTTGCAAAATGATACTGGAGAGAGCCTAACGATTTTAACCAAATCCGATATTGAATTGGGCGGCTTTCCTTATTTGGAACGGGTGCGTTCAAAACTGAGGTCAGGCTGGTTTAACGATCAATTTGATGCAGGTCTTATGCGTCTGAAAACAATTTCGGAAACGCATACATCAGAGTAATGACGTCGCAATGATTATTCGTCTGCTTCGGTGTCACCGAGGTCTAAAACCCAATCATTCGGATCTTTCGGCTCTTCTTTTGGAACTTCGAATTGATTAAAATGTCTATCGACCCCGCGCACGGGATTTGAGCGAAATTCATTATTGAAACCGCCAATGTCCTCTAAAACTGTAGAAGAAGGCCCGCCGCCATTGATGGAGTTATCTCCAATTTGGCCTAGCTGGGCGCCACCGCCGCTCAGAAGTCCGCCTACACCGCTAAAGGGCTGAGTTGCAGAGTTGGAGCTTGGCCCGCTGCCTGCTGGCGTTGCATGTTGACGGCCAAAGCGTTCAAAGCCTTGAGCGTTACGGCCCTTAAAGGCTCGCAAATATTCAGGACATTCCAAATGTGTTTTCCCCGCTTCGCGGCAACGGATATCCAGAATAAGACCGTCATAACCAGCGCCAGGACTATTGCCTTCAGACCCAGGTGCTAGAGTCCAGCCGCTCGCGCCTGCCGACCCGCGGCGCGTGCCTGAGCTTGGGGGCGGATTACCGCCGCCGGCAATGGGGCCTGCAATCGTTGGGCTTCGTTGCGGCCTTGGCGCAGCATTGCTATTGGGCGAATTGCGCTGTTCTCTTTGTCTGCGCTCTTCAACGCGTTCAGCCGCGCGGCGTTGTCTTTCTGCATCGCGCTCACGCCTGCGAGCATCTTCTCGCGCAAGCCTCTCTTGCGCTCTGATCTCGCGCTCGCGCTCTTTGGCTTCGTTGCGCCGTTGTCTTTCGTCTTCACGGGCCTGCTTATCTGCATCTCGTCTTTGCCTGTCAGCGGCGCGGCGACGGTTTCGCGTATCTTCTCTTATTTGCCGTTCGCGCTCTTGCGTTTCTCGCCTTAATTGTTTTTCGGTCTCGCGTTCTAATCGACGAGCCTCTCGTTCTGCTCTGCGTTGTTCTTTGACTTGTAATTCTTCAAGACGTTTTTGTTCTTGGGCGTTACGCCGTTCTTGTTGCCTTAACTCTCGGGCTTCGCGTTCTTCTTGTTTTCGCAATTCTCTAGCTTCGCGTTGAAGCCGTTTTATTTCCTCTTGCTCCAGTTCTCTGGCGGCCTGTTGCTCGGCGATGGCCCGCCGTTTTTCTTCTTCGGTAATCGCCTCTTCGGGTGAGGCGAGAATGGTTGGGTTTGGATTGATATATTCAGGTTGATAAGCTTGCTCAGGTTCCGGCTGTGGCTCGGGTTGTTGCGTTATCGTCGGTTCCAATTGTTGCGGCTGTTCAATTGGGGGTAATGTCGAGATGTCCGGTAAATCAGGCAAAGTTTCAATAGGTAGAGGTGGGGGTATATACTCTGGCTGAATAGGTTGTGGCTCAACCACGTTCGGCTCAAATATCTCGATCTGAGGTTCGGGCGGCGGAGGTTCGTAAAACTCAATAATGGGCTGAGGTTCCGGCTGCGGAATTTGAGCGGGGACGGGATCAGGTATGATAATCGGCGGTGCAATGATTTCTGGCGGCACATAAATTTCAGGTAAGGGGTCATTGACCTGCTCTTGAATAATTTCCTGAGCGGGCGGAGGCGGTGGTGAGACTTCGGCTTGCTGGGGTTGAACCGGTTGCGGCGTTGGCTCTGGAATGGGTTGAGGCCTAGGCTCGGGTTTAGGGACAGGCTTGGGTTTAGGTGGTACTATGACGGGGGCTTCAGGTTCCGGCTCAAGTGTTATGATTTCGACTGATATAGATTCAGGCTCATCTTCGATCATATCTGGCATGACGAAATTCGGGCTCATGATAAAAAAGAAGAGAATATGAACAGCAAAAACACTGGCCACCACGCTGGTAACACGCTGCGCAGTATCATCATAGAAATCGGAAATCGGGTCCGGATCATGATAGGGCGAAAAATTCGCGAAGAATGTTACAGGCAGCTTCAAATTACCTACGCTTTGTTAGTAATGAATCGCCAGAAAACCCAGCATCCTCAAGAGTCTAAGGCTTTAGGGTAAAACCGCCAAGGCCTTGTTCGTACGAAATAACCTATGAAATACGCCCCCGTGGATTAAATTACGGTCAGGCAGGACGATTATCGGAGCGTTAAAAGGCTCAAAAAGACACATAATCCCATTGTAATACCTAAAACCGACTTTTCAAAAGCGTAGTGTTCCATTGCCTTTTCCTTCTTGGAAAGAGGGTCTAGATAAAAAAATGTCTGATAAAGGGACTAAATTGTGGCTCTTTTGGGGTTTTTACTAACGAAGCTGTCATGAGTCCTCTAAGCGAATTGCCGATATAAATCACATCGGCTGTCAGAATATCTATGTCAAAAATATCGGCCTCTTCGGCTTGACCTGTTTTGAGTAATGAGGCTCTCAAAATTCCGGGCAATATGCCTTCGCTTAATTTCGGCGTAAGCAATTTTCCGTCTTTCTCGATAAAGATTGAGGTGAAAGACCCTTCGCAGATTTTGTTATCTTCATTTAAGAAAATAACTTCATCAGCGCCGTATAGCATATTCAAACGTTCTCGCTCTCCATCATAAAAACTTCGTCTTGAAATTTTATGCGTGCTGTCCTGAACTTGTTTTGACAATCTATGTCCAGACACCGCGATTTTAGGGTGGCGTAATTCGGCATAATTTTGAGTGGTTAGATCAAATACACCGTCTGGATCTAATGTCAGGCGCACATGCTGTGCTGTCTTTTGAGCTTTAACCGCTTTCAATGTGGAGTCATAGAGCGCGTCATCAAAGGGGTAGCCCAAAGCTTTAGCCGCTTTCTTCATGCGGTTTTTATGGTCTTGCCCGCGAATAAATCCGTCTTGTGTGTCCCACCGAAAGGTCTCGATTATTTTCAAGGGCTGAAGGGTCAGTACATCTGCCTTTAACAAACATTCGCGATATTCATCAGCGCCGTCACTATCAAGGACAAGACCACTCCCCACATTATAGGTCAAGTTTTGATCGGAAAGTGTGATGGTTCGAATGCCGACATTAAAACAAACATCCCCATTCGGGTCTATAAAACCAAGGGCCCCGCAATAGGCGCCGCGCTGCGCCGTTTCTAACTCATCAATAATTTCCATGGCCCGAATTTTCGGCGCGCCAGTAACTGAGCCGCAGGGGTATAAGTTTCGAAATATTGTTTCGATGTCTATATCGGACCTCAGCTTGGAACGTACGCGTGAGGTCATTTGATGAAGTGTTGGGTAGGTTTCTAAAGTAAATAACTCTGGAACTTTGACGGAGCCGGGCTTTGAAATACGGGAAAGGTCATTACGAAGCAGATCAACGATCATCAAATTTTCTGCTTGTGATTTGGCGTCCCCTCGCATCTCCTGACGCAAGCTGTCATCTCTCTCGCTATCCGCTGATCGCGGCCGCGTGCCTTTCATCGGACGCATGATCATATCGCTGCCTTCTTTGCGAAAGAAAAGTTCGGGTGAGAGTGAAATAACATCGGGAGAGTTTCCCAAAACCGCGATGCCGCCATAACGCCCTTTTTGGCGATTCCGAAACGCGGCATAAAGCTCATGAGCCTGACCCTCATACTCAGCCGTCATCGGAAAGGTCAGATTGATTTGATAGACATCTCCGGCCTTTATATAGGTGATGACTTTGTCAAAACGCTTGCGGTATTCGCTCTCTGTCCAAGCAGGTAAAAGCGTTAGGTTCGGAGGATGTGATGCATATAAAAACTCTGTTGGTGGCGCCGAGCTAACTTTATCAAAAATTCCAAAATTCACAAGGGGGATGCCTCTGTCTTTAGGGAGTAAAGGTGTAAGCTTTTGTTCAAAAATAAGGCCAAGCTCGTAAGACGTATAACCTGCAATATAATAACCTTTTTCATGATAATTCATGAGTTTGGCAAAAGCAGCATGAATATCTTCAGGTTCTTTTGCTGTCACAATATCTATTGGCTGCGTGTAATATCGTTGTGAATGCGTGAGTTGATCATCCAGTAAAATATAAGGGCCATAGCCGGCCATTAAAATGAATACCCAGCGATGAGTCCGCCATAAAAACTATTTCTCGCGGTCAGGATTTTTGCAGCGTCTTCTGCAAAACAGCGGCGAAAGCTGACCTGTGATCCGGGAGCGATTTGACCTAACAGCCACCAATCCGCCCGGATGACTTGAAGAACGCGGGGATAACCTCCTGTGCAATGCCCGTCAGCGAGGGCAAGAATAGGTTGTCCATCTGCAGGTACTTGTAACGTCCCTGGTAGGAGCGGAGAACTGGTCATGGAAATGGGCGTATTCATCGAAATTCTATCGCCTCGAAGACGGGCTCCCATACGGTCCGTCGCGGCACTGGCATGAAACGGGCTGACGAATAAATGTCTCTGGCTGGGTTTATCTAAATTTTCCCATTCCGGCGCCGCGCGGGCGCGTAGGACGATATGACGAGACAGAGACGGGGTAAATCCTTTCGGTATAGTTCTTGGAGCTTCTCTAGGGCGATTACTTAAGATGAGTTTATCTCCAGTCCTTAGCGCGCGGCCCTCTAGCCCGCCTAATTGTGCGGGTAGATATGTGGACGTGCTGCCCATGAATTTTGGGAGTTTAATACCGCCAGCAACGGCAATATAGGCTCTGCATCCATCCCTTGCAAAACTAAGGGTTAAAATATCGCCTTTATGAACAGGTATAGCTGTAAAGTTATTGACGTTTTGGCCATTGATTTGCGCCCACATTTCTGCGCCCGCTATTCCTATTGTTGTGTCAGATGTGAAGCGGATATGCAGACCGCCTAAGGCGCATTCTAAAGCGGGCGCATTCCAGCGATTACCCGCAATCCAATTGGCCAAAGCAAAGGATAATCTATCGGCGGCACCGCTTGAGGGTATGCCAAGGTGACGATGGCCAAACCGTCCTTGATCTTGAACCGTTGTTTGGGTGCCACCATGAAGAATTTCAATCATGCTGAGAAGCCTTCGAAAAACTTAGCTTCGATGGGCACGAACTGAATTTGGTCTCCTGCTTTGACTAAGAAAAGGTCTTTGCGGGATTTATCAAATATTTTAAGCGGCGTACGGCCGATAATTTGCCAACCACCGGGGCTGTCTTGCCCGTAAATTCCTGTTTGCCAACCCGCAATACCAACAGAGCCCGCGCGAACATTTGGCCGTGGTGTTGCATGACGGGGGTGATGAAGCTCAGCGGGGGCTTCGGACAAGAATGCAAACCCAGGAATAAACCCCATCATGCAAACATCATAGAGTTGCTGTGAATGGAGTTTAATGACATCGGCTTGCGAAAGCTTATGGGCCGATTTTATGGCTTCCATGTCTGGGCCATACTCGCCGCCATAGACGATTGGAATTTCGATGATTTTGCCAGCTATGCTCTCGGTTTTTTTAAGCGTCTTAAGCTGAGCTTTTAGAATATCCTTGGCGGCATGCGTTGAGGTTTGTGTTAGATCAAAGACACATAGAAGGCTATCATAGCCTGGAACGATTTCTAACCAATTGCCCGTTTCGCGAAGCGTATTAGCTAGCTGGTGGATCGTCTGATTGACGTCTTTTGAATAGAACTTATCCTCTTTACTTAAATCATACTGAATAAGAATGGCACTATCGCCATAATCTATCAGCCGAGGTGTTTGAGGGGCAGAGCTAGGCGACATTGGCAAAGGCTCTAATGTCTATATTTGCGCCTTCAATTTCGCGGCGCACAAGCCGAGCGGTTTCAATCGCGCCAGGGCTGTCGCCATGCAGGCACAGCGTTCGAACATTAAGAGTAAGTGTATTGCCGCTTGCCGTTGTAACCGTTTTTTGTGTCACCAAGGTTTTAGCTTGGTTTAATCTCTCTGTTTGGTCTTTTATGACGGCGCCGTCTATTGTGCGGCTTTGTAAATGGCCATCATCCGTATAGCGACGGTCAATGAAACCTTCTGCGACGAAGCTCAAACCGTGGCGCTTAGCAGCCACGCCCATTTCCGAATGAGGTGCGCCCATAAAGATCAACTTTGGATCAATAGCGGCAATAAGTTCTGCAATTAAATCAGCTTTGCCTGGGTCTTTGACAGCGTCATTATAAAGCGCTCCATGGGGTTTAACATAGGCTATAAAGCTGTCTTCTGAAGCTGCAATTTCAGCCAGTAATGTAATTTGTTTCAACAGCGCTTCTTTTAAGGCAGGCTTTGAAATGTCAGAGCCAAAGGTCATTGACTTTCGGCCGAAATGCGCTTTGTCCGGATATGAAGGATGCGCGCCAATTACAACGCCATGGCTTTGCGCGCCGCGAACCATATGCCGCATAGATTTTTCGGTGCCCGCATGACCCCCACAGGCAATATTGGCCGAGCTGATAAATTGCAGCATATCATATTCAGACGCGGCCCATTCAGCCGTATCGGCCTCGCCCAAATCAGCGTTTAAATCAATGGTTTTCATAGGGCCTTTTAACAGCAAATTTTGATTTGAGAATTCATATTTTACACTCAGCGAAAAGACTAAATGGTTTGCCCACAGGCCTGCGCGCTAGCCCAAGCCCATTGGAAATTATGGCCGCCTAAATGGCCTGTCACATCGACGACTTCGCCTATGAAATACAAGCCCGAAACGGCTTTCGCTTCCATAGTTTTAGAGGAGAGAGCGTCAGTGTCGACGCCGCCTTTCGTAACTTCAGCCGTTCTATAACCTTCTGTGCCAGCGGGTTTGACCCGCCATTCCTTGACCATCAAGGTCAGGTTAATAAGGGATTTGTCGCTCATATCTGCTAGACGGGTTTGTTTGATCTGGCTTGCGATAAATTCTGCTAACCGGGCGGGTAAGTATTGGGAGAGCCAATTCTTAGGACTTAAGCGCGGCGTGTCTATGCGGGCGACTTTAAGCGTGTTTAAAATATCTATGCTTGGCGCAAGGTCAATCGTGATTTCATCTCCTGCCGTCCAATAGGAACTAATCTGTAGGATAGCGGGGCCGGACAACCCACGGTGTGTAAATAGGAGAGCTTCATCGAAGCTCGTTAATGTGTGATGAACTTCACAGTCTGTGCTAACCCCTGATAATGTTTTTAAAGGGGCTTTTAATCCATCTGTAAAGGTGAGAGGCACCAAAGCCGGAACGGGGGGAATAATATGTAATCCAAATTGCTCGGCAATCTTATAACCATAACCCGTTGCGCCCATTTTCGGGATTGATGGCCCTCCGCAAGCGATAACAACTTTAGTACAATTTATCGATTGATGTGAGGTGGTGACAACGAAACCCTCTTCAAATTTTTTGATATCTACAACCGAGGTTGAAAGCCTGATATCGTTACCGACTTTCTCGCATTCAGACAGCAACATGTCGATAATCTGCTGACTGCGCCCATCGCAAAAGAGTTGTCCCTTTGTCTTTTCGTGCCAGCTAATTTGATAATCATCAACAAGGTCAATGAAATCTTGCGGGGAATAGCGTGAGAGCGCGGATTTGCAAAAATGCGGATTATTGGAAATGAAATTATCCGACGTGCAATGAATGTTGGTAAAATTACACCGCCCGCCGCCAGATATCCTAATTTTTTCGCCGGGCTTTTCCGCGTGATCAATTAAGAGGACAGATTTACCGCGTGCTCCCGCAACGGCGCCGCACATAAGACCCGCCGCGCCTGCGCCGATGATAATAATATCATATTGATGTGTCATGGGCGCTAAGTGACCTAGGCCATCAGAAAGGTCAATCATCATTCACTCAGCCGAGCGGAAGGCCTTAACCAGAGATTTTGAACTCAGCGACGAAAGGCGAACGCTCTTTTTGTTGAGTTTCGGTGATAGCTCTTTGCAAATTTGCGCAGTCTTGCATAACTTGCCTGACCCTTTGGTTCATGAAAACCAGACGCTCGGTAATGAGTTGGAGTTTAATGTTTTCTATTTCAGTCGATAAAAGCTGATTTTCTTGCATTAAATTTTTGACAACACTCTGGTCATATTCAACCGCTTTAATACGAGTTTCTAATTTCTCAATCACAACAAGAACAGAAAAGAGATCAGGCTTAACGTCAAACAAAGCCGTTTTGCACGCAGAGATCATTTCATTGGCATCATCAATAGAAAATTCAGGTTCATAATGAATTTGATGTATATTAGAATGGGGCAACATGGTTTGGATCTAATCAAAACAACCTAAAATAGTATAAACTTATGTTAATAGTTTGAATTATTTAGAAATTATTGGGGTAACAATATTTTTTGTTCTCAATTGCACCCGAGTTGCCACCGTCATGATACTTGCCTAGTTTCTTAATAAGCTATTGCGAGTAACGCTCGCCATTTTTCTGAAATAAAAGGCAAGATTGCCGCGTATTTACGATTGACGGAGGGGGGGTATGTGGCTAAACCCCGCTCACATCTTAGCGGGTGTAGCTCAGTTGGTTAGAGCGCCGGCCTGTCACGCCGGAGGCCGCGGGTTCGAGTCCCGTCACTCGCGCCATTTTTTCGGAATGGTATATAAGAATTCTAAAATATATGAAT
>CAYYMI010000057.1:0-14689 GCA_964472905.1 uncultured Hellea sp.
GATTGATATAAACCCGCGATAAATCCCAGAGGAACATGCCGTCACGTTCAAAATCAATTTCGGGGTCACCCTCGGCGAGGGCCGCGCCCAGCGCCTCGGGCGTTTTAAACCGCTCCAGCATGGACTCGTAATCCTGATGCACCGCGCCTTTGAGGACCTTACGCGTATAGGCGGGGAGTTTCTTGGGCCCTTGATAAAAGATTGTCCGCCGCCGCCGCGTCGATTCGGCTTTCACAACAGCATCGCGCATACGCGCATCGGAGAGGTTGACGTTAGGCATGTTGTATTCCCAAACTCTTTTTGACACCTTTTAGAGTGTAACTATTAGAAGCTCTTTTCCAGCGGGGTTGATGTTTTAATACAAAAGCATGCGTCAATTGCTTTTCCAGGCCATCTACAAAAGTCGCGTTGCTAGTTTTGACTAATAATATGTTGAGCAACTGTAACGCTCTCTTTCGGCTCGCTTTTTCATGCGCATTAATAAGAAGTTTTGTAGACGTCGAACTCATTATTAAATCTTCGTCTTGAGACAAAAAAACCAATGTCTCATCGGCGAGCCATTTTGTCAAAAGCTCATCATCTATTTTGGGTATGTCGTGGAAGCTTGAACGGGGTGTTTTCTTTGACCCGCAAACCTTGCATTCAGTATCTATTTTATGACTATCTATAAAAGCAGCCTGATACTTGGTAAGCTTCATTTTATTTGGCTCACTGCATTCGCCGCAAGTAAAGTTATATGTGTAATTTTCTGCCCCCATATCTATAACATATCAAAGTCAAAGGCGTCAGTTTCGCCGCTATCATCTTCGCCCAGTTCTTCGGCGCGGGCCGCGCAAATGGCGGCTTGTTCGAAGCCGACAAAGTCTATGTCGCTTTTTTGCCCAATCAGCATCCAGAGCGTGTCGCCTTCGCCTTGCATCAAAAAAGCTGGATCAAAATAAATCCCGCCGCGATAGGAAAAGGGAAATTGATAAATCGCGCCGGCTTTCAGCTTGGCCTTAAGCTCCGCGTCTATCTCGGTTTGAGGTTCAAGTTGATAGGCGAGGCGTATCGGGTGGTCGAGAAATGTGTCGATATCGACCTCCTGCGTGAGCGGGGTAGGGGCGGAAAAACTCGAGGCAACTTCTTTGATTTCCTTACCGTCACGGTCAATCGGAATAAGCTCATCACGCGTCACCCATAACCCTTCGGTGTTCACATAACCGCTCGCCGTGCCGCCCATGGGAATGATGGTGCGCCCATCACGAGCGAGCGTGGCCAGCGTGCATGCCTTATCATTAGCGTCAAAGGTTTCGGTTTTGACCTGTCCATAAAGCTTAGAGCGGTCCACCTTATGAATAGCCACGGTGAAACTATCCCCGCCAAAATCAAAGTCTAATTTCCGAGCCATATCTCCCCACCATATTTCCTTGGCTAGGCGTACTTTATCAAGGGCAGGGGGCAAGCGAAAGGAGTTTTAGCGGCTACTCTTTTGCGTCATTAAAAGAGCAATTTTGTATGATGTATGTGGCTGAAGCCCTAACTGTCTGGATCTGATTCAGACAGTATCGAATATTCTGGTTCTGATTTCTGTTCTGGGTCGGCCGTCTTAAGCTGTAAGGCAATATTGTTATCATCAAGACTAAGGTCATTGGCAATAAATTCTGCCAGTTTTTGAGCGGCTTTTTTCATCTTTCCGCTAAGCTCTTCTTCAGACATTTGTGTCCATGCGGCGCCATTTTCCTGCTTTGATCCGTTCATTCCGGCCGGCATAATTGAGGCCTGAAATTGATTGCGATAAATATTATCGGAATGCTCAATTATATTATCGAAATCGGGCTTTTCTTTAAACGGATAGAGAGACTTATTAACGGGATAAATGACCACATCGGAGGTTAAATTTAAGGCCTTAAATGTGGGGGTGAACGCATAGCCAATATCAATAAACATCACCGCATCGGCTGTGGATTGTCTAATATAAGCCACTCTAAATCCTCGAGGTTCGTTGGCTAATATTTTAAGCCCACTAGCCTCATCCATCTGACTCTCGCTAAGCGCTTTGTTGAATTGCGCCTGCACCTCCTCTGCATAATTATAATCGTAGAGAGTCTTGTAAATTGGCGCCATAATTTTATCAGCTTCATTTAACCGATGGGTGTTAACCCCGGCATCTATCAGTCCAAGCACAAGATTTCCTTGGACAACAGATGACAGATTGGAGACATTTATATCGGCTTCAACCGTATCTTGCTTTGTTATTAAAACACTGTCTATTTTTTGAATATATTGTCGAGCTTTTGGATCAATACGGTTAAAGTCAGCTTGTGTTGTTGCACAGGCTGACATGGCAACGGCCATATAGATAAAGGTTCCTGATTTTACTATGCTTCGCATAATCACCCTCCGGAAAAACAATAAACGGCCCAGAAGGGATTATGCAAGTCTCTAAGTCAGCTAGATTTAGTTATACAACATAACTCACGCGGCGTGATGTCATTTTGTATCAAAGGCTTGGTTAAAACGTTGATTTATATCATTATACCGCAAAGGAAAGCTTTATGGCAGATTTAGATATTCATTGGCCCGATCAATATCATCCTGATAATTGCGCGGTACACGTTGTCAATCAACTCGGGTTAGATGTGTCAGCTGAGGCCGCGTGGAACTGTTTGATACGCGCCACTGAATGGCCAAAGTGGTATCCGAATTCGGCCAATGTTCGACTGTTGGGCACAGAGAAAACCACGCTTGATAAAGGCGTCAGTTTTCGGTGGAAAACCTTTGGCATGACCATCACGTGTTTAGTTGAAGAATTTGAGCCTTATGAGCGGCTAGCGTGGTCATCTGAGTCGATGGGGATGCGCGTTTATCACGCTTGGCTTTTAGAGCCGCGAGAGGGCGGATGCTATGTCAGAACAGAAGAAACCCAAAACGGATTTATACCCAAAATTGCAGCCAAGCTTATGCCAGGCAAGATACATAAATTTCACCAGATTTGGCTGGAAGAATTACGTAAGGCCGCCATAGGAGGGCTAACTTTGAATTAAATTATCAAAGGCGCGGCTTGAATTGGGAAAAATTGAATTATCCAGTGTGGCTCGATCAATTCCCAAATGATCTCTTAGCACGCCCTTTAAAACGGCTGTCACATCATTGGCGGGAGCTAGGTCGCGTCCTTCATACAGGTTTTTCTTTTTTATACCGGGCCAGTCGCCTTTAACATTGCCACCTTTTACCGCCCCGCCGAGCAACATCATTAACCCACCCGTTCCATGATCAGTACCTCGGGTACCGTTCATCGCTGCTGTTCGGCCAAATTCAGAGGCAATAACAATACAGGTGTTTTGCCAATGGTTTGCTAATTCATGCTTTAACGCGTGTAAGCCTTCGTTTAAGTTATTAAATTTTCGATTTAAGAGATTAGCTTGATTGGCATGTGTGTCCCATCCATCTAAGGCTACCATTCCAATGCCAGGTCCTCCATCCATCGTCATGCGCTCGCCCAGCGCCTGTAAGGCGATTGTCGGTTCATATGTAAACCGCTTATTCATACGGCGATTGGTCGGTAGTCCAGAAATTTTATTTTGGCGAGCCGCCTTCAAGGGTGTACTAAAGAGGGGGTCGCCCGCATAAAGTTCTGTCAACCTGTCGAGTAAGCTTTCTGGTGCAGAGTCAAAAAGAGGGGGCGACCAATTGGCAATATTGTACGGACCTTGCATCGCAAGAGGAACGCTTCGCGCGATAGTCAAACCTTGACCGCCTATGACGCTCAATGTTCTATTTAGCCAGCCTTCCCGAAGAGTGTCCTGTGTTAAAAGTTCTAACATATCTTGAGCTTCAAAGTGTGAGCGTTCTCGATAAGACGTTGAGCAGGCATGAATGAAGGTCACATCACCTGCGTCATAAAAGGTCTTCAGATGCGTTAAAGCGGGATGGAGACGAAAACCATTATTCAAGTTGATACGCTCGCCGATACGGTGTGGTAATTCTGGCCTGATGTAAGATATCTTATCTACATCATCAGGCGCTAAGGCTGACAGGCCGTCCATTCCTCCTCTCAGCAATATAAAAATGAATTTTCTGTCTTCGACTCCTTGGGCGAAGACTGGAACACTCAGTTGACTAAAAGAGGCTGCTCCTAATAAGCCAAGTGTTGTACGGCGAGTAAAATTCATATCAACGCCTTTGAAATTCTGGACACATAAGCGCCATTGCAAAGGCTTGTTGCCGTGTTTCCGCGCTCTCTATGGCTTGCACCGTGTCGACAGATACGATTGGACCTAAAGCTTGCTGTAGAAATATGGTGACGTCATTATCAGCTTGTTTAAATGCGAGCTTATTGGCCCACTCAATACGTTTGAGCATCGCGTCGGGCCCAAGCCAAGCGTCGCCATGGTCTGGCCAGCCTTCGGGTGTTGGGGCTTTAAAAGGTGTTTGTCCAAACCCTTCATATATATCGGCTTGCCATGTCGGGAAAACGTCTTGTTCTCCAATCATGCGGCCCGCAGATATTAACAATTCATCCGGCGTTTTGAGCTTATTGGCTTTGCTTTCCCAAAGTTCAGGGGAGTCAATCAAAACCGTATATAAAGATTTTAAATCACCCCGTGTATCTAGGAATGATTTCTGTAAACGCTGAACCAAAGTTTCTGGTGGCGTATCATGACAGAAATGACGGGCCAGTTTTATGGCTATGTTTTGAGCTGTCGCAGGGTGGTGACAAAGATTACGGATGATAACTTTTGCCTGTTTTTCACCTAAGGGGAAATATGTTTTACCCATGATTGTGCGAGAGCCAGGTTCATGGGAATGTGCGTCAAAAAGAGCTTCGTTTTTACCAAGCGGTTGAGGTTTTTTATGTATAGTCCAACCTGTTAAAGCTCTTGCAAACTCTGTAACATCATTTTGCGTATATCCGGCAATAGGCGTGACGGTATGGAGTTCTAATGCTTCACGGGCTAAATTTTCATTTAAGCCTCTATTTCTAAAACGACCCACGAGGCCTTTTATAGAGTTCTCACCTATTGACCGAATATTCTCTAAATAAATGAGCATCGCTGGATGTAGAATTGCTCCGAGCGCTAAATCGTAGAAATTTCCTAGAATGGCGGGCCGAATGGCTTCGCGTTCATGAGCCGCAGCGGTTAAAACATCCCGGGTGCGCCCCGATATAGAAAAATGGTTAGACCAAAATCTGACGAGCCTTTCATGAAAAGGGGTGGCCGTCTGAACACCAAACGAAAATCGCGTTTTAAATTCTGCTTCTTCTGACGCTCGAAATCTTTTATTAAAAGGTTTCGCAACAACGAGCTTGCCAGCATCAGTTGCTTCATTGCGTCTCGCTCGAAAGAAGGCTTCCTTTTCAATAATATAGTCTTGTGAAGAGTGCAGTGTCTCATTTGGAAACTGATAGACGTTATCTTCAATGAGTTGCGACTTTAGCCATGTTTTAGGATTTAAGCTTGCTTGTGCAATCTCACCAGGTCTTGCGCCAAGCCCAAAGCGTGTGACGGCGATTGCGCCTTCTAATGTCATTTTTATGTTTTCGGACATATCTGCCGATACCTTTTAAACCACAGTGACCTTAAACGTCCTTAGTAAAAGATGAAAAGATCGTCAGTTTCTAACTATCATTATCGTCCGTAAATTAAAAAATGATTTCCCACAAGAAACGCAGTTCATTCACAAAGCTTTTCAACCAACCCAAGAGCCTGCGTAAAGGCTTTCGGTCCTTCATATTCAGGGCGGCAGGAAACGCCTTTATCGTCGACATAAGCATGAGCGGGTGGTTTACCTTGGCCGTCATGGACTGAGGTATAAGCAAGGCTATGTTTATCCAGCCACGCCTCTATTTTGGTGCGCATCTCATCTCGCGTTTTACCTTCGAGATCAGCCATACGTGATGTTAGGATAATGATATCAGCATAATCATTTATCTCGCGCGTAAACTCTACCGCGCCGTCAATGGGCGGCCCGATATCTGTTGTCTTTCCTGACTGAACCCGAAGCGCGAGCACGCCGTCTAAATCTATGCAGACCTTGGCGCGACCTGCGCGTTTGAATTTACGGTCTTTGGCGGCGATGGAAATTTTGCTCATCCGGCCACGACTTAGAAGCTCGGCTGTGTCGCGATCATTTGTATCGACGCGCGGAGGTGGCGGACCTCCTCGGGCTTCTAGCATAACGTCAATCGCGCTGTGACCCGTCAGCCATGGATCGTCCAGCCACTCATCACCGCTCCAAAGGGAGGAATAATGATAGCGTGTATGATGTAGACCGGGCAGGCGAAACCAAGACCCCAAAGATTCAGTTTTGACCTTCTTAGGAAAAGTTTCGGGTTCTTCATCGAGGCCATTTTCTTCCCAAGTTTCAGCAATGCCTTTGACCATGGCATAAACATCGACGGTGGGCGCAGCTTTCTCGAACAGAACCCAGATGTGATAGCCCCCTTGTGTATTGGTATCAAAGAGCATGGGGTCATAGCCTTGGGCTTGAAGCTCTCGCCACCATTTGAGCGCGCAATTTAGATTACGTCTTTGATGGTCTTCGGCGTGCAATTTGTGCTCATCATGCAAGTCAATATCAATGCCAAACCAACGCGAGGTCGTCTCTTTAGACTTTGTATGCAGGCCGATAATTTGAGGTTTACGGTGATGACGTGATCTGAAATGGCGGGTCAATTTGTCGATGGTGACCATGTCTTCGCCGCGCATCTCTTTTTTAGGCAGTGTCATGGCTTTGTAGGATTTACCCTCACGTCGGCGCTCTGCCGGCGTTAAAACAGAATATTGGCCCCAAACATCTTTGCGGTTAACCAGACGCTCCATGGCCCAATCGGCGAGCTCAGAGGCCCGCTCTGCCCATTCTTCGCCAATGATTTCATGTTCCGTCGCCATTGGATGTGTTTACATTTAACATTAGTAAAACAAAACACATGTTTTCATAAGAATCGCGAACATGCTAATCCATACGATCAACCCATGCCTTAAATGGCTTTGGGCTTAAGAAATGGATTGCAAGCTATATCATGGGAACCTAATGTAACAGGATACCTATGAGATCCCTCAAGCAAAACCCTAACCTCTCCCAATTTGGTCTGTTGATTGTTTTGGTCATTTTGTTTTACCTGACTTGGAACACCAAAATTGCTTATCCCTTTGTGGTTATTACGACATTTTTACATGAGATATCCCATGCTTTAGCCTTCGTCATGACGGGGGGGACAGTGTTGGAGTTTAATGTTCATGCGGATGGGAGCGGGACTGTACCTGGTTATAATGGGAGTTTGTTTTTTATCTTTTCCTCCGGCTATGTGGGGTCGTGCCTTTTCGGAAGCATACTTTATTTGCTGGCCGCGCGGACAAATTGGGACCGTTGGATATTGGGCTTCTTTGGCGTCGGCGTTTTGGCGCTGACGATAGGTTTTTCAGGCAACAGCTTTTCTCTATTCTTTAGCCTCATGACGGCAATTGTGGCGTTAGGGCTGGCGAAGTTCGCGCCGACACAGCTTTGTGACTTTCTACTTCGCTTTATTGGCCTGTCGAGTATGCTTTATCCCGTCAATGATATGTACCGGACAATTATCCTGAATTCGAATTTAAGGACAGATGCCTTCATGCTGGCTGAAAAAGTCGGCGGCACTACGCTCATGTGGGGATTGCTCTGGATGATCGTCTCTTTGGTGATTATCGCGCTTACGCTCAAATTAAGTTTTAAGCGCGCAGGCGTGTCCAATTAATCTGGCGTGTCCAATTAATTTTAAGTTCTAGGAACTATGGATCGCGAAATACCGTCGTGAGGTCCTTAAGTTCGGCTTTCGCGGCTTTATTCAGAGACTGTAAATGTTTCGATTCGTCATTGTCTTGATTTCGAAAGCCATTGAGTTTGATTTGCGTAAAGTTAATTTGCCATTGTAAATCCGCTATACGGTTTGCCACAGCCAGCTGGTCAGCCAAAGGCACCACAGTCGTTGGGTTTTGGGCGAGCTGCGCCATATCGAAATCCTATCCACATTTAGGTCATTCGATGCGCAGCAAATTTCATGCCATTATGCCACATTTTCCAATTCTGCTGTTTCTTTTTCAGGCTCAAGCCATCCTGCATAGGCGGCAATTAATCCAGCAATTGGGATTTTGACAGCGACGTTGAAATGGAACTTTCCATCTCTTTCGGCCTCGAAGCTTTCTTCGAATGGTAGAAGTCAGCTCCTTAGAATTAATGATAGAGGGCCGTTCAGCTCTAATCGCATCATAAATGTAACTGAAGGCGTGGCACGGGATCTCGCCTTCCTTAATAGTGGATTGGCAAAGGTGAGGGTCGAATATATGGGCGCGGCACCAGTCCCGAAAACCGCAATGAAGTTGAAGGCAGATAGATGCTAGTTCAATATTGTCCTGATAGAACCAGTGCTATTTAACATTTATAATTTGTGACTGTCTCAATCTCTTGCTTTGGCACGTTGTCTGCACGAAAAAGAGCTATGTTGAGGTTGCTCCGAATTTTGCCGCTTATATGTCTGTTGTTTTTGGTGTGCCAGACGGCGGCGGCGCAGACATCCTATTATCCGAATGTGCGGCCCCATCAGCAGGTTGCGGCGCAGGCCGCTGTGACGCCTGTTGCGAAACATGGGCGTCTCTCTGTTGTTGGGCCGCATATTCGCGGGCAACATGGAGGCGTGACCTCTCTCGCGGGGCCGAGCTTTTTCTGGTCCAATACGGGTTGGGGGCAAGATAGGTTCTATACGTCAGGGGCGGTTAAAACCTTTGCTCAAGATTGGAAGGCCGGTATCGTGCGCGTCGCTATGGGCGCGCAAAATGACGGAAGTTTCCTGAAAGATCCGCAAGGCAATGCCCGCCGTATGGAAACCGTTGTCGAGGCGGCCATCGCCAATGGCCTCTATGTCATCGTGGATTGGCATTCCCACGAGGCCGAAAAAAATACAGCGCAGGCCGTGCAGTTTTTTTCGGCGCTTGCGAAAAAATATGGCCATACGCCAAACCTGATTTATGAAATCTATAATGAGCCCCTCGATACAACGGATTGGCGCAGAACCGTTAAACCTTATGCTGAAACGCTCATTCGCGCGATCCGAAAGATTGATCCTGATAATCTCATTATTGTCGGCACGCCAAGCTGGAGCCAAGATGTCAATATCGCGGCCGATAACCCTATTCGCGGTTACCGCAATATTCTCTATTCGCTGCATTTTTACGCCGCGACCCATAAGGGCGAGCTGCTCCAAAAAGCGCAATATGCCATCAATAAAGGCCTGCCGTTGATTATCTCTGAATGGGGAAGTGTGACTTATAGCGGCGACGGGAATATGGATGTCGCGGCAACCCGCGAATGGATGATGTTCGCAAGGCGCAATGGCTTGTCTCATTTGAACTGGGCTGTCAGCGATAAAAACGAAGGCGCGTCAATGCTGCGGCGCGGCGCAAGCTCGCATGGCGGCTGGACGGCGCGGGATTTAACCCCCTCGGGACGCCTCGCCAGAGATATTATGCGCAGCTGGTAGTGCGAACTGTATCCTTCGCTAGACTCTAAATTCTCTATCGCTCTATAAGATTAAGAAGGGCGCAAGGCTAAGGGGGATAAAGGGGAAAGTCATGCAGGTTAAAGAATTAGATGACTTGGTTGTTTGGATTAAAGGGAATGTTTTAAACGTCTTTGAACTTTCGCCAGAGGATTTTATCTCTGAAGCTGAAGAATTCGATGCTCAAGAGCCTGATGGGGCCCTACAAGACAGCGCCGTTTTATATCAATGGTGCGACCGCAGAAAACGGTTGGTTCGCTCTAACTAAAGCAGCTGTAATCCTAATATCTGTTGCTCCCGCAAAGGGGCTATATTAAATCACGTCGATCTTTTCGATTAGTGAATTTTGGGTATGAAAAATGCATGGGACAAGAGTTGTCTCCGATAAGGACCGCTCAAAATGTCTCGAATTGACACTAACATGTCAGACCCTCTTATGGCGAGTAATCATTTAACGATTGTTCGGTGGGCACTGGCGTCTTTTGTCTTACTTGGACATGCGTGGCTTCTGTCGACAAATTATGAACCTTTTAAAATCTTCAATTGGACTGGCAGCTTTATGGCTGTGAATGGGTTTTTCATCCTGTCGGGACTTTTAATCGCCAAGAGTCTACATATGCGCAATGACTTAAAAGCTTATACTATGTCACGCGCCTTAAGAATTTATCCGGCTCTCATTATAGTATTGCTTGGCTTTATTTTTATCTTCAGTCCATTATTTTCCGCAACACCAGGACTCCATCATATAGTGGATCCCGATAATTGGCGTTATGTCTTACGAGTCTTGCTTCTTGGTAATCCCGAAGGCGCCCCCGGCGGTATATTTCCCACAAGTCTTGAAGCTGACTTTAATGGACCTCTCTGGACGATACGATTTGAGCTCATAGCCTATATACTCGCGGGCTTGGCCTTCTTCATTGGCGCTATAAAATCATTTAAATCATCACTCCTGATATTTGGCGCCTTACAGCTCAGCTATTGGGTCGTAACCCTAGGCGGAGATAATCTGCAATTACCCACAGCTGTTGAGCCCTTACTGCGGCTCTCCTCAGCATTTTTGATGGGCGTTGTTCTTTGGCATTGGCCTGCCGCTCGTCGTCCGCATTTATGGGTAGTTGTTTCGCTCTGTATCGGCTTTCTACTCGTCGGGAGAACTTTTCTGGGCGAGTTCACGGCCAATCTGGCTTTAACAGCTATTTTATTGCGCGTCGGTTTGCCTCAAAAACCCATCAAACCGATTGCGAAAATACCAGACTTTTCCTACGGGATTTATATTTGGCACTTCCCAATCATGCAGTCAGTGCTGTATTTTAATGTGGGTTTAGCGCCTCATAAATTACTCGCCGTATCGCTGCCTATAATTCTTCTCGTTTCAGGGCTATCTTGGTATCTGATTGAAAAGCCAGCGCTTAGACTTAAGTCGTCAATTCTGTCTTTGTCACCGCATCTGATTAAGCTCAAAAAGACACCCGCCAGAGAGAATTCCATAGCCCCTGAAGAAGTTCGTAGTCCTTAGTCTGAGGATTAAGTTACTCATTGACGAATTGAGTATTTAGCCTTCCCTGGTGCCTTCTGACAGCTTAACCTTGCTCTCGTAACAATGATCCGCCCATGCCCAATCCCATTGATGTCTACTGGTCTTTTCGTAGTCCCTATTCTTATTTAGCGACGCCGGATATGTTACGCTTGCGCGAGGGTTTTGATGTCGAGGTCAATTTGCGGGTGGTGCTGCCCATTGCTGTGCGCTCCAAAGCGGCCTTGTTTGATCCGTCCAATATGAAGCCGGTTCGATATATCATTATGGATAGTTTTCGGCGTGCGGAATTTTTGGGTCTGCCCATCGCCTTTCCGCGTCCTGACCCGATTGTGCAAGATCTCACAACATTACAGGTGGCCGAGGGGCAACCCTATATTTACAGGCTTAGCCACCTCGGCGTGGAGGCCCAGCGGCGGGGTAAAGGGGTTGATTTTGCCGCCAATGTCTCAACGCTTATTTGGGGCGGTATAGAAAATTGGGACCAAGGTGACCATCTCAAAGACGCCGCTGCCAAATCCGGACTTGACTTGGCCGATATGGAAGCTGCCATTCAAAACTCTGACCATCAGGACGAGGTCGAACGCAATCAACAGGCGCTGGACGATGCGGGACATTGGGGCGTACCAACCATGGTCGTCAAAGGCGAGCCGTTTTTCGGGCAGGACAGGGTAGAAACTTTGCGCTGGCGTTTGGAGAAAATGGGATTAAAGCAGGATTAAATCTGATCGCTTGATCTGTACTAGACCAGATACAACAAAACCGCCATTGAGGCGGTTTCGTTTGTAATTTATTTTTGCTTCGCAAAAATAAACTATTTAATTTTACCCTCTTTGAAGTCGACGTGTTTACGGACGACAGGGTCGTATTTCTTTTTGACCATTTTTTCGGTCATGGTGCGGGCGTTCTTTTTTGTGACGTAAAAATAGCCCGTATCTGCCGTGCTGTTCAGGCGGATTTTAATGGTTGTTGGCTTCGCCATGGCTCTGGGCCTCTCTGCTAGAATTTGAAGCGCGGAACATACGCATAAACGCGGGGGTGTCAACCAAGAAGAGTCACCGCACAATCCGGGTGAAAGACAGATCGTGACGGGCGTCTATTGTCATGTCTGGAAACTTTGCAGATATATATTTCCCCCGTCTGGCATAGGAATAAAAAATGTCTTTTGGAGGCGTTTTTGTCGATAGATATTGCCCCAGCACCATCAACATCATCTCGGTGGCGCGTTGGAGTTCTAGTTTTTCAATTTGCTTAAAGGTGAACCAGCCGACATTTTGCAGCTCTGCGCTTTCGCGAATGACCGGCAGGGCGCCGTTGCCTAGATGTTTGACAAAGAACCAGGCATCAAAGCGTTTATGGCGGTGGGGCGGGGTTACGGCCCGACCAAAGACTTCTATCCCCGACAGGTCGGGTTTAAGACCCGCTTGCCGAAAGGCATCATAAGAGGGGTTATTGATATTACGGGTGGTGGGTTCTTTGGCGCCCAGAAAGAGTGAGGTTTCCTCATAGGTCTCGCGTACGGATGCGAGAGCGACGGCGCGCGCCTTTCGCGGGGTAAAGGCGGACTCCAATATACGAGCAGTGCGCGGGCTGAGCTCCCCTGCATAATCAACGTAGCTGTCGGCACGGTCAACGCGCCCGCCGGGAAAGACATAGACGCTGGGCATGAAGTCATGCTTGGCGGAGCGGTGTCCCATGAGGATTTTAGGATTATCTTTGGGGCCGTGGGTGAGCACGATGGTGGAGGCGATACGCGGACGCACGGCGCGTTTGAGCGCTTTGCGCTGTTCGCGTTCTTTGTCGGTCATGCGGATTTCGCCAAGTGATTTAGGGCTTAAGTTTTTGGGCAGAATGTTTTTAGGAGGGGATTTTTTCATACTTATCTTCGCTTACGGCGATGTTTAGACCCGCGTGAACGGGCAGAGTTAGAGTGACTACGTTTGGGTTTCTTGCCCGGTTCGGGTTTGGTCAGAATTTCGAATATAAGTCCGCCTGTGACGGGCGTGGCTTCGGTGAGCTTCACTTTGACTTTGCGGCCAAAGCGGTAGGTCCCGCCGCTCTCGGCGCCGATTAAAGCTTTGCGCTTTTCATCAAAGACGAAATATTCATGGCCGAGACTTCGCGCAGTTATAAGCCCGTCTGCGCCCGTCTCATCCAGCGTAATGAACAGCCCGAATTTGGTCACGCCCGTAATGCGCGCCTCAAATGTCGCGCCGACGCGATCTTCGAGAAAGGCGGCGATATAGCGGTCTTTGGCATCGCGCTCGGCGGCCATCGCGCGGCGTTCTGTCCCCGAAATATGTTCGGCGATTTCCTTCAGGCGAGATTGTTCGCGCTCCGTCGTTCCGTCTTCGCCGAGCCCGAATGTCGCGATGAGGGCGCGGTGAACCACGAGGTCAGCATAGCGCCGAATGGGCGACGTGAAATGTGCGTAATCGGTCAGGTTTAATCCGAAGTGCCCCTTGGGGTCAGGGTCGTAGACTGCTTGGGATTGGCTACGCAATACCGCCATACCGACGGTTTCAGACAGGTCTTTTTCCGCTGCTTGTTTCAGAAGTGTATTGAGCCGCTTGGTACTCGGCCGTTCGCCGAGTGACCATTTCAGACCCATAGCGGGCAAGAAATCCGAGAGACCTTGGAGCTTCTCGCGAGAGGGCGGTTCGTGGACACGGACAATGGTTGCCACCCCTTTGGCGGAAAGCGCCTCAGCGGCGGCGACATTGGCTTGCACCATAAATTCCTCGACGAGCTTATGCGCGTCAAAGCGCTCGCGTACGGTGACTTTGGTGACCTCGCCCTTATCGTTCACATGGACGCGGCGCTCGGGTAGTTCTATGCCGAGCGGGGCGCGTTGTTCGCGGGCTTTGCGCAGGGTTTTATAGGCCAGATAAATATCTTTTAGGATATCTTCAACGGGCAGGGCGGCTTTGCCGGGATTGCCATCAAAAGCTTCTTGCGCTTGGGCATAGGTCAGCCGTGCGTGCGAGCGCATAATCCCCCGGTGAAACTTATGGCCCGTCTTATGGCCCGCTTTATCAAAGCTCATGCGCACAGCCATACAGGCCCGGTCTTCATCGGGCCGCAGGGAACATAAATCCGAAGACAGTTCATGAGGGAGCATGGGCTCGACGCGGTCGGGCAGGTAAACCGAATTGCCTTTCGTCTCGGCGGACTTATCCAGTGCGCTATCGGGCGTCACAAAGGCGGCAACATCGGCAATGGCGACCCAGATGTCCCAACCCCCGCCTTTGATGGATTTGGCATAGACCGCATCGTCAAAGTCCTTGGCATCAACAGGATCAATGGTGACGAGGGGCAGCGCGCGCAAATCTTCACGAGTTTTTGACAGCTTGGGTAGCTTGAGCGCCTTGGCCTGCGCGATGACGTCATCGGCAAAGCCCATCGGGATTTCATGTTGGTGCAGCGATATCAGCGACGCCGCTTTGCCGTCATTGGCCGAACCGATAATTTCAACGATTTCCGCGAGGCGTAAGTCGCCTTTATTGCGGCGGGTAGAGCGAAACATGACGAGGTCATTGGGCTTGGCGCCGTCAGGAATTTTGACGGGCTTATAATCGTGGCGGGATTTTTTATCGACGGGCTGTATGCGCCAACCGCGCCCGCCTTCATATAATATGCCC
>CAYYMI010000058.1:0-14576 GCA_964472905.1 uncultured Hellea sp.
ACGACCGCTTTGAGGGCAAAAGCAGACGTTAGCTATGGGGCTTAAAACGCCCAAAGAAGGTCACTCAACTGAGAGGCTTAAACTTCTCAATGCTGCGACTGGTTTACATCGTTTTAAGTTCAATACAGCCTCCGCTAAACGGTAATGCCTAGTGCCTCTTTCGCAAAGGATGTCACGGAAATATAATCTAACTTCCCTGTCCCTAAGACCGGTACGTTTTTGGTAGTAACGATTTTTTTTGGGACGGAGATTTCGGGAACGCCGTGTGATTGCGCCCACGCTAGTAACTCCTGCCGCTTTGGGTCAGGATGGTCCGTTACGAGGATAATTTGCTCACCGCGTTTTGGGTCAGGTACAATCGCCGCCGCATGCATATGGTCAGGCCAAATCGCCGCTGCGCAATTTTCGACAACGGTCAGAGACACCATCTCACCACCAATTTTGGCAAAGCGTTTCAACCGCCCTCTGATGACGTAATAGCCCTCCGCGTCCACCGATACTACATCGCCTGTATCATGCCAGCCATCAATCAAAGGTACTACTTCGCCGGGATTATCAGCCGAGATATAACCCTTCATTATATTTGGGCCGCGCACCCATAATCGACCTGCATCCTCAAGGCCCTCAACAGGTTCCAATTTTGTCTCGATACCGGGCAGCATTTTCCCAATTTTCCCTGCTCGAATATCACCAGGTTGGTTCGCCGCCAGAACAGGCGCGCATTCCGTAACGCCATAGCCCTCTAAAACTTCAAAGTTGAATCTTCGCTGTGCGGCCGCGCGTGTTTCTTCGCGTACACGCTCTGCGCCGCACACAGCAATCCTGAGTGAGTTCAATCCACCTTCTGCACTCGCCCGCATATATTGCTGCAAGAATGTGTCGGTCGCGAAAAGAACCGATGACTTCGTTTTAAAGATGCGTTTAGCAATCGTCTTCGTTTGCAAAGGCGATGGGTGGAGAACAACGGGATGACCACTAAAGAGAGGCCATAAGGTTCCTGCTGTTAATCCGTAACAATGGAATGTCGGCAACGGATTGAAAAAAATGTCTGTCGGTTCAAGATCTATATGCTCTTCGATCTGTTCGCAATTTGCGAGGATGTTACCATGCGTCAGGACGACGCCTTTCGGATTGCCCTCCGTGCCCGACGTAAATAAAATCACACCCATATCATCATAAGCATCATAAGTTACAAATAAACGCGGAAGGATTGGCCCCAACACGGCACGTAGTTTACTTTTAAACCCAATGTCTTCTTTCAAGTCTTCTAAATAGACAACATTCACGACCTCGGATAATTCTGCGATCAATGAGGATAAGCCCGCCACATCGATAAATTTGCGCGCTGTCACCACGGTCTCCAAAGGCGCGGTCCTAATCGCGGCTTTGAGGTTTTTAACACCTGCTGAAAAATTGAGCATCGCAGGCGTGCAGCCTGCAGCGTGGACAGATAAAAGTGCAATTACGGCCCCCGCACCCGTCGGCAATAAAATCCCAATATTGCTTTTCTTCGGTGTGAGACGGCGCAGACACGAGGATAGCGCAAAGGCCGCTTGGCGTAATTCACCATAGGTGAATACACGTCCATCGCCATCAGTTAGAATTTTGGTCTTCGCGCCATAGGCCTTGCAGGCATCAAGGAAAGCTTCCAAGAGATTGCGCCGTATTCGGCGTTGTCCTCGCATTGAGAGCTTTTCCGCTTTTAGTATTTGGTTATCCAAAACAAGTTATCCTCTTATCATCCTTCATGATGAACTAGACCTATAACCGGTCTTAGAACGAATAGTGTTATTACAATTCTAAACTGAAATCTAACCCGCCCAAACATCGAGAACATAACGCCCGGCCAGAGCCAATTGTTCCATCCAGTTAGTGCTTTGTTCTTCATCGGCACCTGTCTCTTTAGTGTGCATTGTGATGAGCGCTTCTTTTACACTAGGTTCCATGCCTGCACCATCTCCACAAACATAAATAATGGCGCCTTTTTGGATGAGCGCCCAAACCTTAGAAGCCTGTTCCTCAAGTCTTTGCTGAACGTAGAGTTTAGTCTTGGTTTTACGGGAAAAAGCTGTGTGAAGTTCAATCAAGTCGTCCTGTGCGGCGCGCTCTAATTCATCTTGATAAATAAAATCTTGATGCGGGTGACGACATCCAAAAAACAACATAGCCTTGCCTAGCTTTTTGCCGGCATTCTTATGATGACGCCGTTCTTGAATAAAGCCTCTAAACGGCGCTAAGCCAGTTCCAGGACCAATCATTATCACTGGCGTTGTAGGGTTTTCTGGCAGCCTGAAATTCGTAATCGGTTCTTTTATCACAGCGTGAATAGTGTCGCCAATATTGGAGCGCGCCAAATAATTCGAACACACGCCGTGATAATCGCCATCGCCTGAGAGGGCCGGGCCTTCCACTACACCAATCGTGATAGAGCAATGTCCCGACTTGAAAGAAGGGGCCGAAGAGATGGAATAATAACGCGGTGTCAAAAACGGGATCATCTCAAGATAAATTGCAAAAGGCAGTTCACAAGCTGGATAGAGTTCCAAAATATTTAAAACAGAACGGCGTTTCAGCAAAACTTCATCTCGGTAAAAATCAACGCCATCTTTGGGTGTCGCTGCCCAAGCGCGTAATGTTTTTTGCGTATTGGGGCATCTTGTATTGGTTGCCAATATGCTGATGTCTTTTCGGGTCGCAACGGCTTGTAATTCGCCATAAACCTCGGCCAGGCGTTTTAGCGAAAATGTACTGCCATTTGGGAACGGGCTGCGACGTCCGCCATCAACCTTCACGCGAATATAAGTTTCGGTATCAAAGCCAAACCTTTGCAAGGCACGCTGAACTACTTCAGGACTATTAACAGGTACAACGCATAGGTGGTCACCGGGTAGATAGTTGACGCCGTCTGGTAGCTTAATTTCAATATGACGTGTTGAGCGTTTCGAAGCATTCTTACCCTTCTTATTTTGCAGCTCATAATTCGCCGTAATGGTCATGGGCATTGCCCCTGCTTGCGTAGCAACTGGATTGGCTGTGACGCTATTGGCTATTTTAACGTCATATAGCGGGGCCGCTTCAGCGGCTTGTGTGAAGTCAATATCCAAATCCAAGGTCTTGCCAATTTCGGGCCAAAGATTATCAAACCATTGGTGAAATTGACCAGATAAATCTTCGCGGGCATCGCCTTCGCCTCGGGCCGTAAAACGGGTTGCTCCAAGCTCTTCAAGTCGTTGATCAATAAGGCGAGGGATGGTTTGAAAGGTGGAAGCCCAATCACGGTTTCCACAACCGAAAACCGCGTAGGTAACGCCCTTAGCAGAACTAGCTTGGGCATTTTCTAAGGCCTCTACAAATTTAACAGCGTTATTGGGAGGTGCCCCGTTATACGAGGCCGTGACAATTATAACAGCTCCTGATGTCGGTAAACCTTCTGCGTAATCATCTAAGTCTGCCAAGGTGGTTTCAAATCCGTTTATGTCGCCCATTTGTGCCAGTTCGCGAGCGTAGCTTTCTGCTGTACCAAGGTTTGACCCATATAATAT
Organism: uncultured Hellea sp.; assembly: GCA_964472905.1. GTDB lineage: Bacteria > Pseudomonadota > Alphaproteobacteria > Caulobacterales > Maricaulaceae > Hellea. Next base: position 3,543 of record CAYYMI010000058.1, read on the forward strand.
TGTTAGCTTTCCCCCGTGTTTATGCCGTTTCACGATAGGTGTGGTTTCAAGAGCGCTTTCGGCGTGTTCTTGACTGCGAGTGAGCCCTTCGCGCATTCGAGCCTTAATCATAAATCCATCAGGTTTAAGAGAGAGGGTCTCTTTGATGTTCAGTTCATAGGCTTTGTGATCAAACAATTTAAAGCGCTGTAAAATCATACCTAAGACCAAGACAGCTTCTTGTAATGCGAATTGCCGACCAATACAGGCGCGTTGACCATTTCCAAAGGGTTTATAGGCATAAATTGGCCGTGCGGCTTCGGCAGTTTTTGAAAAATGTTCTGGATTAAAACTCTCGGGGTCAGTTCCCCATATAGACTCGTCTCGATGCAAACTTGGAATAAGGACTGTTACAAATGTACCTTTGGGTATTGGGTATTTTCCGCCGATAATTTCGTCTTTAAATGGCGTGATGCTGAAAGCAGGTGCTGTAGGCCAGAGCCTTAGGGCTTCAAGTAATACGGCACGCGTATATTCGAGCTTACCTATTTGCGCTATTGTCGGGGTGAGACCAATATTATTGCCAAGCACAGCATCCACTTCTTCGCGAGCACGTGATAAAACTTTGGGATGTTTGAGCAAATAGTGAAGCGTAAAAGATAAAAGACCTGAGGTTGTTTCGTGGCCGGCAATCAAAAAGGTATTGATTTGGTATCTGATATTTTCATCTGAAAGTTTTTCACCGGTGGCGTGATCTTCACCCGCTAACATGAAGTTCAAAAGGTCCTTTTGTTGTCCGCCCCCGCGGCGTCTTTCTTTGATGATCTCATCGACAAGCTCATTCATAAAAGTGACATCGGTATCCATTTGTTTGAGGGCACTTTTCTTGAAAGCTTTCTCAAAAGGTATACCTTTAAAACTCATGCAAGTTTCCAGTGTTCGCGTGAGAGCATCAATAAAAGGATGAAAATCTTCACGGTAAAAAGAATTAAACCGGTAATCAAACCCGCAAAGACCAATAGTATCAAGCGCAAGCCCCGTCATATCGCGAACGACATCAATTTCTTCATCCGCGTTAAGTCGCTCCCACTTCATCATGAGCTGCTCAGCGATATCAGCCATCATCGGCAAATATTCCTCCATCGCCTTTTGCGAAAATGTTGGCATCAAGATGTTGTGAGCTTTGGACCAATTAGGATCTTCTGTATCGCCGGTAAAGAGGCCGTCACCGCCTATCGCGCGTACACGACGGAGTGGCCCGCGCACGGTTTTGTCAAATCGAGTCTCATCACATAGTTCGTTGACGAGCTCTGGACCCGATACGATCATAATGGGGGTCCCTAGCATGTTCAGCCAAAAAATTGGCCCTTGCTCTTCAGCATGTTCCATAAGGCTCTGCAGAGGAGCGGCGGAATTAACCGAAAATATATTCCCTAAAACTGGAACGCCTTCCGGCTTAGGAATAGGCTCTAATTTTTGCTTCCCCGCCATAGAACATCTCTTTTTTAAATTATCATTCCAGCAGGTTATTGTATAGAGGCGAAAAATTCAATTAGAACGACTTTTCTAATTCCTGGTGTTAGTAACAGATAATTGAAGGAAGATGTCATGGAACAAATGCAAGGACTAGACGCGGCTTTTGTCGCCTTAGAGCAACCTAACGCACCGGTACATATCGGGTCGCTCATTGTTTATGACCCCGCCACAGCTCCAGATAGCTTTGTTCGTTTTAAGGATATCCTGTCCTTCATTGAAAACCGCTTACAGTTGTCCAAAACCTTGCGCCAGAAAATGGTAAAAGTTCCTTTTGGTGTCGACTATCCATATTGGGTACAGGATGCGGACTTCGATTTAGAATACCATGTTAGGCACGTGGCCCTACCAAAGCCCAGTGATTGGCGACAACTCTGTATTCTAGCTTCACGTATTTTTGCACGACCGCTTGATTTAACACGGCCGCCCTGGGAGATTACAGTCATTGAAGGACTCGATAATATTCCCGGTTTCCCTAAGGGATCATATGCCATGCTATCGAAGGTGCACCACTCAGCCATTGATGGCGTGTCCGGAGTGGACCTAATGATGGCGACTCATACAATGACGCCGGATGTGACACCGCTCAGCACGCCTGATACATGGCATCCGGAGACTAACCCTAGTCAGATTGGAACCTTTGTACGCGGCTCATTACGCGGCATAACCTTACCTTGGCGACAGCTTAACGCCAGCCGGAAGCTCATGCCTGGCATGTTGCGCGCTGCTAAAGGATTCCTAAAGCGCGACTATGATGCAAAAGCTATCTTAAACACGCCCAAAACTCGGTTTAACGGCAGATTATCGCCTCACCGCATGTACGGCGCAGAAGCTTTTGACATAAATGACATCAAGGCCATTCGTCAGTTAGCCGAAGGTTCCAAAATCAATGATGTTATGCTTTCGATTACGGGAGGCGCTATGCGCCGGTATTTGCAAGCCAAAGATGAACTGCCTAAACAATCTACAACGGCCATGGCCCCTATATCCGTACGTGATGAGAGTGAGAAAAACGCTATGGGTAATCAGGTTGCCGCCATGTTTGTTCCGATTGGCTCGCACATTGATAATGCGCAAGAACGGATGAAATATGTACTCGAAGAAACAACCAAGGCCAAAGCATTAACCGATGCCTTAGGCGCACGACAGATCACTGAAATGGCGAAACTTGCCCCAGCATTTGCTATGAATGTTGGCGCCGATCTGTTTTATCGTTTCAATCTGGCCGATGTCTCTAAGCCCTTTATAAATACTGTGGTTACCAATGTACCGGGACCGCGTATTCCAATTTATTCTGCGGGTGCTAAAGTTGTCGGACTTTACGGCATGATGTGCTTAACTGATAGTATGCGTCTCGGCCATATCGTTCATTCCTATATGGATGAAATTACCCTATCCTTCACGGCCTGCCGAGAAGCTATTCCCGACCCAGACTTCTACGCTAAATGTATAAGGAGAAGTTTTGAAGATCACATGCAGTCGGTGAAAATTATTGAAAAAAGGCGCGCGGCGCAAGTCACAACAAAAACCAAGACTGTCAAAAAAACGACAATTAAACCTACCTCTAAGAAACCCGCTCACGGTTCATCTAAAACAATAAACTAGAAAGTCCCCATGACGCCTAAAAATACGCCCCAGATTAAACACCGGGCCCCTAATCCTGTATGGACGCTAACTGAAGGTCGATGGGTATTCGAAACGGCCTCCTTTTATGTTATGCGCCCATTTTTGAAACGCTTGCCTAAAGGTGATGGCCATCCCGTCATTGTCTTTCCAGGTTTTTTGGCCAGTAAAGTTTCAACTCGTCCCTTACGCAAACTTTTAAAGGACTTAGGTTACACTGCTTATGATTGGGGTTTGGGCCGTAATCTACGTTTCAATGATGAAGTTGAAGCCAAAATGCTCAAACTTCTCAAAGGCACCTTTGAAAAACACGGAGAGAAAGTTTCTCTTATTGGCTGGAGCCTTGGCGGCGTCTTTGTACGCGAGATTGCAAAGATTTACCCGCAATATGTACGTAGCGTTATCACATTGGGTAGTCCCATTACCGGACCGCGTCACGCCGCACGCGCCCGTCCATTATTTGAGCTTCTAAACGGCAAGGCAATACCTTCAACCGATGAGCGCATGAGGCAGTTACATGTGCCGCCCCCTGTGCCGACGACCTCGGTTTATTCACGCACTGATGGTATTGTTCACTGGCACGGATCCGTTCAAGACGATGTCGATTTGGCCGAGAACATAGAAGTTTATGCCAGTCATCTGGGTATGGGCACAAATATTTCAATCATGTATATCATCGCCGACCGTCTCGCCCAGCCTCAGGGTGAATGGAAGCGCTTTAATCGTAGCGGTCTTAAACGTTTTCTGTTCAAATCGCCGCGCCATTTCAAGCGTGAACTAGGTGAGTTTTATTAAAATAATAAATGGCGGTCTTACAAAATTGCTCTTTTGTCCACTTAATTGACGTCTCAATCTTTAGCTCTAAGTAAAAATAAGCTCAATATGGCTAGTATTGCAGGCAGGGCTTGAACGAAGAATATGTTTTTAGAGACTGAATACGCTCCATACGCCCCTGCGAGGGTTACACATGCAAGAAAAAACAAAGCTACATTTCTTTTCCATTTCACATCTTTGATAAATAGGAGAGCCCAAAAAAGACCTGCGGCAAGGAAGCCATTATATAGTCCTTGATTGGCCGCCATCACTTTTGTGGGCGCGAATAAGTCAATTGGAAAATTACTAAATACTTTTGGTCCACGACTTTCCCACAAGAACATTTCCAAGACCAATATATAACTATGAATAACCGCGATTAGACCAATAAGAATCTTTGTAATTCGATGCATTTTATAAAACTCTCAGCAAATATTTCAATCTAGGGACTTTTAAACGCCTCTCAATATGCTTCCTTCTACTGTATTTAGTCTACTGTATTTAGTTTTGTTTGGCCATGGGCAGATAAGTTAAACAAATTAGGACGCGCTTTCTAATTTTTCCTCCTATTTAGGTTTCAATGAAACACCGCAGGCGAGGCTTGCTACTATAGGAGGTCATAATGGCAAAAACGAAAACAGTTAAAACAGCTCAAAAAGAAACACTCAAAGCAACAGCTTTGCTTCGCAAAGGGACATTGGCTTATATTGGTCTTTACGGCGCGGCTTATGAGCGCGCTAAATTTCGCTTTGAGCAAGTGCGCGGCGCAACAGACGGTCTATTCGATACGCTAGTTGTCAAAGGCGAAGAAATCGAAAGTAAAGCAACAGTTTTTGCTAAAGGCGCTCAAGCTAAAGCCACTGACACATATGCAGCGACAACATCAAAAGTGCGCGGCGTCTTGCCAACGGCCTCAAATGACCGTGTTGAAGAGCTTGAAGCGGAAGTGGCTAAGCTAAACAAAAAAATCTCTGCCATGGCTAAGAAAAAAGTGGCTGCTAAAAAAGTAAGAACCGAGAAGCTTGTCAAAACTGTAGCTCATACAATGTCTTCGCTTACTAAGATGCTTGAAAAAGACGTCGTAGCGCTTGCCAATAAAATGGGTATCGAGGCTTCAATCGATGATCTTAAAGCTGATACCATTGCAAAAATTCTTGCAAAAACATCGGCGCCATTGGCGGCTTAAGTTCATTTGATCTAAAACCTCCCCCCTTTATAATTTTGGATCAATAGGCGGCACATGCGTTTACCCCATGTGCTGCCCTTTTTGTTTCAAAGCGGCTTTATTGGGGATTGGCTTGCTATTGTCAGGGCGGAGTGGTTAAATTTAGAAAACAAAAAGGGGTCTAAGGATGGCATTGAAACCAGGAAAAGTGGGACAGCGCGCAGCGCAGACAACAACAGCGGTCAACTCTTTAGTTGGTTTCCGCCGCTCCGAAGTGATTAAGTCTTTAGGCCTAATAGCAGGCTATGCGGCCAAGCAGCCAAAGCCATTTGCTAAGCATTTAAAAAACTATGCATCCGAAATGCTGGATATTGCCAAAGGTTCCTCCGAACTCGCTCCTGATAAACGTGATCGCCGTTTCCAAGATGAGACATGGTCTAAGAATCCTTTATATAAACGCGGCATGCAAAGCTGGCTTGCTATGCGCCAAGAATTAGATGGCTGGATTTCCGACTCGCGTATGCATCCTGCGGACCAAGTCAGGGCAAAATTTGTCAGTGACCTCATCACGGACGCCCTAGCGCCGACAAACACATTGCTGGGTAACCCCGCCGCCATGAAACGCTTATTTGAAACGGGCGGCTTGTCACTCGCAAAGGGAATGCGCAACGCTTATGATGATCTGCGTAATAATGGCGGAATGCCAAGTCAGGTCGATAGCCGTCCCTTTAAGGTCGGGGAAAATTTAGCCACATCTAAAGGGGCCGTTGTTTTCAAAAACGAGATGTTGGAACTTATTCAATATCATCCGCAAACTGAGCAAGTTTATAAAATCCCTTTGATGATTATCCCGCCGCAGATCAATAAATTTTACGCCAATGACTTGGCTCCGAATAAATCCATCGTCCGGTTTTTGACAAAATGTGGATTTCAAGTTTTTGCCGTCTCTTGGAGAAATCCTAAGCGGCAACACGCTCATTGGGGACTTGAAAATTATGTGGAGGCCTTAATTGAAGCCATGCAAGCCGTAAAGAAAATATCGCGTAGCCCGCGTATAAATGTTTCAGGTGCTTGTTCTGGCGGAATTACGATGGCGCTTTTACTATCTGAACTTGCGGCTCGCGGCGATGAGACCGTCAATTCCTACACATTGTTGGTGAGTGTTTTGGATGGCAAAAAATCAGATAGCGAAGTCGGCCTCTTTGTCACGGATGGGGCTATAGAGCAGGCGCGCAGACATAGCCGCAAAAAAGGAATATTGTCAGGTGAAGAATTAGGGCGGTCTTTTGCATGGATGCGACCGAACGACCTTATTTGGAATTATGTCGTCAATAATTACCTCTTAGGCGAAGACCCGCCCCCATATGATGTTCTGTACTGGAATAATGACAGCACCAATCTTCCGGCTCAGCTTCATTCCGATTACTTGGACATTGTTCAAGATCGGCGGTTCCGGCCTGATAAGAATGTCGTCTTTATGGACCATATTGTTGATATGTCGGCCGTGACCCAAGATGGTTTTATGGTTGCGGGAGTGACAGATCACATCACCCCTTGGAAAGCCTGTTACCGCAATGTACGTTTAATGGGAGGGGAGGTTGAATTTATCCTCTCAAACTCAGGTCATTTACAATCCTTGCTCAATCCACCCGGAAGCCCCAAGGCGAAATATTTCACCAATAAAGATTTCCCGGCGCGCGCTGACCGCTGGCTTGAAGGGGCCGAAAGTTTTAACGAATCCTGGTGGCCTCGCTGGAATGAGTGGCTGGGGGAGCGGTCTGGCGAGATGAAAAATTCGCCAAAGAAACTAGGCAACAAAGTCTTTCCGCCGATCTCTCAAGCGCCAGGGGAGTATGTATTTACCTAATGCAGAGCGAGTATTGTCATATTTATTTCCAAACTATTGCGCACTGAGGCTGATTAGTCTTTGGGGGTAATCGCGTCCAAAGATTTGACCCGACGGAGTTCGTGGCCCTTAAAATGCTCGGCGCGAATTTGATCGCGCTTGGTAATGGCGAATGACCCATCAAGGTCACCAACTTGTTCCATTGCGGTATCGACAGCCTCGCGATAGGCCGTAAGACGTTGGTCCCAATCTGCTCTGCGTTCATCGCGTAATTCCAGCATTGCGGCAGCCTCATCGCCAAGTTCGCGGCGGCGAAAATCTTTGATTTCCCAATCCTGAGCGCCAGATTCGGACAGGGCGCGTTCTTTGGCTTGATAGGCCTCAATTTTTTTAGCTTGGACATTCTGCTGTGTTAGCCATACTGGGCTTTGTTGATTCAGGTGTGAAATTTCCTCGCTCTTTTCCTCGCCGGAAAGCGTTTCATCATTTCTAATCTTGGACTTAGCGAGCATATAATCGTCATATTGATCCTCCCGAGAAAAGAACACCGCGATGACTTCTTGGGAAAAATAATTGCTGCGCTCTAAACGGACTTGCTGCTTTAACGCGGCTATGGCCTGCCCGTCTAATTCTCCGGATTGGAAAAGGGCAGATTGCTGTAAAATTCTGTCCATCTCTCCCTTAAATTCAATATACTTATCAAATATCTCATGGGCCTCGCTTAAGGCGGGGTCACTAAGTTGCCGGCTCATAAGAAGCTTTACGCGGTCTGTTATTTTAGACAGCTCTTCTTCGCCTGCAGTGCTCAAATAGTGATCAAACATTTTGCGAATTTTGGCATTAATCACCAAATTACCAGCTGCGTCCACGTCGAGCGTCTTTGGCGACGGCACATCTTTTAAAGACGCAGGTAACACGTCCAATAGAGAGGCCTCATACGCCTGTCTTTTCTCCGTTTCAGTCTGTTCGGTCGACGCTATAATATTTTGATCGCCTTCACTCGGTATGGACAACTTATCAGTTTCAATTGTTTGAATTTGGTCAGGATAGATTGTGTCTATCTCGCTATTCTTTTTTAGACCAAATCCGATCACGCCGAGCACAACAATAGCGACAATAAAAACCTTATATGCATTTCTTTGTAACATATGAAATTATCGACAGTGACCGTGAACGACCAGAATTTATGGCTACAGGCCGTTAGATTTGAGACGCTTCATGTGCTGCGTATAGATCGCTAAGGGATCTGATGTGCCAATACCGCGAAGACCAAATGTCCAGTTAACCTCGTCCATATGGTTTAAGGTATAATCGTCTCTGATGACTTGTCCCATATGGGATTTACAGCGCCCGACAACACCATCATTGTCTTCACTATGCGTGAGGCTTGCAAGGCCAAGAGCGCCGTCAGCTATATCCAGAACATTTGAATTTGTTACGGCATTGTAAGTTCCGCTCCAAGAATAATAGCGAACGCCATTTACAATATGATCTCCGTCATTGACGGAATAATCGTAAACCCAGTTTGGGAAGAGCCAACCCAACCAGCCTGTGTTCGCATTGTAGACAGGCGTTTCCTGGCAAGCGCCTTGGCGCAGTCCTTGCGGATGTGCGGCATTAAATACGGCGGCATCAGCTGAATTTAAGGCTTCAAGAGCGCCCAGAGCATTTGACTCTTGCGCGGGATCGCCGGTTACGAAAGCAATCAAGTCTCCAAAAGCGTTGACAATATTTGCAACGGGCCCGACGAGCACGTCAGGGGCATTTTCGATCAAGTCAGCTGTCTCAGAACCGAAATGAGGTGATCCTACAGATGTAACTGACGCGACAAGATCAGGACGAACAGAGGCGACATAGCGAGCTGTCGGGCCGCCTTGTGAATGACCAATCAAATTGACTTTGGTTGCTCCGGTGACAGCGACGAGATCTTCGACATAAGCCAATAGCTCTTCGCCGCGAGCCGTATTCGTATCCCATGCGGTAACGCGGGGTGTGTAAATGTCGTCTGTGCCGACAGTTTGCAGCGCTGTTTCAACTCCGTAAAAATAATCATACCCAAGCGCGCTATCGAATCCCGCTAAGCCGTGGACGAGAACTACTGGGTGTATAGTGTCGCCGGAATCATCAGCATAGGCAGGAGCCGATACAAGGCCTGTAGCGGCCAGCATTGTCAATAGTGTCGTTTTGAATTTGGTCATTTGAATTCCCCTGTATTATCTTTAATTTGACTGGTTTATACTGGGGTAATGGTGCGAGGTCTTAGCAGGAGATGACAAAGTTTTGACAAAACGTGCCAATTCCCTCAGGTCAGCGGCGAATTCTAAGCCAAAAGTCCTCAGTAGTTAGACACGGAAATTGCTGATGGATTGATCGCAGAAGGCATGACGGGGTCTCTATTGCGGCAAAACGGGGTTTTCGATCGATTCAGGCTAAGGCTACGCCTCCAACGATCGGATGGGTAATGCGATACGTTTTTAGTCGCGTTGGCGGTTGAATGTTAAGGCGTGCTCGGGCGGCCTCAAGAGGCTCGTTCAGCAGTTTGTCGTAATCTTCACCAGGTAACCATTTTGCTTTTCTTCCGTTACGATACGCTTCCCATATGGACGCAATATGGTGGCGGCCACCTTCGATCTTAAGGCTGCTTAACATGGATAAAACAGCTATTATAGCCCAGCCTGGCCCCTTGGTTTGCGTATATGAAAAGGCGACCAGACATGATTCTTCCAGCGGCTCATCAGGACTATATCCTGTAAGAACATGCCATATATCATGCAGGTCTCTTAGTCGTCGCGTGTACCATTCATAAGGATGCTGAATATTTTCATCGAGGGCTTTGATATTACTAATATCGGCAAGTCCGTCAGCTGAATAACCGGTCGCCTCAATCATCCTGTGATAGGCGTGGCCGACTGTCCCAACCGCAAAACCTTTCCGGTATTGTGGATTGCTTAGGCGCTCCGCTAGCTCGGTTTTTTGGAAGGCAATCTTACCGCCCTGTTCTGTGCGAAGCAACTTTTGATACCCTTTGGCATTAGCTCCGCAGTTCATCGCTTGCATCACTAGAAAGACTTGCCGTGTATCTTTGGGGTCAGCCATCAGAGCGCGCCCCGCAGAGATACCCGTTTTCCAGTCTGGTTTATAATTTAAGAATTCGGTCATCAAGTTTCCTTTCGCTAAGGGCCTTTTGGCGGAGCCGCGAGGTGACATTTGCTAAAATCTGGATTTAAGTGTATGATGGATAGGGGCGAAAGGTCTTAACGGGAGATGACAAACTTTTGACAAAACACGCCAAATCCATCAAATCTGCGGCGAATTCAATACCAAAGGTCCTCAGTAGTTGGACACGGGTTCTACTTGATGGATTGATTGCAGAAGGTCATGACGGGGTCGCTATTGCCGCAAAGGCAGGGTTTTCGATCTGTGATTTTGACGATCCAAACGGACGGTTTAAGCTTGACCGAACATCAGAGTTTTGGCGCCTTGCAGTTCAAGAGACCGGTGATGATGCAATCGGTATCAGGGTTTCAAAACATGTTAGGCCAACCACTTTTCATGCTCTAGGTCTTTCTGTCGCGGCGAGCCGGAACTGGTATGAGGCCTTATGCCGTATGGAACGATATTCCGAGGTTGTTAGCGACTCCGAAAAAATCATTATTTCAATTCATGATGATCACTGGGAGTATGTTCTTTCACCGGGAGCACAGACTTACCGGGCATCTGTCGAGTCCTTAGATGCTATTATGTCCCATATGATCAGAACCTCACGTTCAAGAGTTGATGGATTTAAATCACCTCTTCGCGTGGAGCTTGCCCGACCGAAACCTCGCGACCACCTAACTTTTTCAGAGTTTTATAGATGCCCAATTAGATATGATGTCGGCATAAACCGTATATTGTTGCCTCTAGATCTCATGCATGCCCCGCTAAAAACCTCGAACATCAGTTTGGCAGATCATGGTGATAACATTGTGCAAAACTATTTGGATCAAGTTGGAACAGACCCTTTGGACCAAAAACTCCATCAAGCTATTGTCAATACGCTCTCATCCGGAAACGCAAACATTCAAATGATTGC
>CAYYMI010000059.1:0-12873 GCA_964472905.1 uncultured Hellea sp.
GTGACGCGCTTACAGGCTTGTTCTAATGAACGTTGTCCAACACCGATCAGGCGCATACAATGATGCATACGGCCCGGCCCAAGGCGGCCTTGTGCAATCTCAAAGCCGCGACTTTCGCCGAGTAAAACATTTTCATAAGGCACACGCACATTCTCGAACACGATCTCTGCATGGCCGATCGGCGCGTCGTCATAGCCAAGGGTTGTTAAGGGCCGTATCAGCGACACACCTGCTGTGTCTTTGGGGACAAGCACTTGGGTTTGTTGTTTATGACGGCTGGGATTTTCGGGGTCTGATTTACCCATGACAATAAAGATTTTACTGCGCTCATACATAGCCCCCGTAATGAACCATTTTCGGCCATTTAAAACCCACTCATCACCCTCACGAACAATACTCAGTTCGACATTTGTCGCATCCGAAGATGCCACTTGCGGTTCGGTCATGGCGTAACAGGACTTAATCTCGCCAGCCAGTAATGGTTTCAGCCATTTATCCTGCTGCGCTTTGGTGGCGTATTTCATGAAGACTTCCATATTGCCTGTGTCCGGGGCATTGCAATTAAAGACTTCGGGCGACCAGATGACGCGGCCCATTAATTCAGCAAGCGGGGCATAATCATAATTGCTCAGCCCGCCATGATCGCAATATTGCGAATATTCTTCGGGCACAAACAGGTTCCATAATCCTGCCGCCTTGGCTTTTTCTTTGAGCTCGTCCATAAGAGGCAGAGGTGCAAAGCGGTTTTCAGCAGCATGTAATTCTTGCGCATAGGCTTTTTCATTCGGATAAATATGCTCATCCATGAAAGTAGTGAGCTTTGTGTATAGACCCTGTGATTTTTCTGAAAACTGAGAATTCATTTTCTTACCTTTTACTACTAATTCACAAATTAGATTTGACCCTTAAGACGAGCAGAAATGTATCATTTGCCTTGAAATTTAGGTGGGCGTTTTTCCGTAAATGCGTTTAACCCTTCAGCCATATCGGCTGACCGCAGATGTTTTCGAAAATAAAGCTGTTCGTGCCGAAGGGCATCTTCTACAGATTGCCCGTGTGTTTGATTGGCGACGGCTTTCATGCGGCTTAGGGCGAGAGGGCTTTTTGCGCTCACATGATCTGCTAAAGCTTGCGTTGCGTCAGTAAGCTGTTCATGGGCGACAACCTCATTCACAAATCCGTAGTCTTGCATCTCTTGGGCTGAAAGCGTCTTACCTGTGAATAATAGGTATTTTGCGATATGAAGCGGTATGATACGCGGTAAAACTGCGGCACCACCCGCGCCAGGAAAAACGCCAAAATTGGCATGGGCATCACCGATTTTTGCTTTTTCCGATGCCACTATCAGATCACAACACATGGCCATTTCCAAGCCGCCAGCCATTGTATATCCATTAAGGGACGCAATCGTAGGCTTTGGAAAATTTCGAAGCATTGAAAACACGTCATAGACACGATCATAAAAGTCAGGTTCGCCAGCAGGTTGGGGGGGCGCATCTGTTGTCGATTTTAAATCAGCCCCGGCGCAAAACGCTCGGCCTGTGCCTGTAATGACGATGCAGCGGATAGTGTCATCATTTTGTGTGGATTGAAGGAACTCTTTTAAACCATTTATAATTTGGTCATTAAGCGCATTCATGTCTTCTGGGCGCTTTAATATGAACCAAGCGCTTGAATTTGTAGTTTTTGATATAAAATCCGTCACTTGCGTTCCTGTGCTATGCTTTATGGACATGGCGTATAAATTGAGCCTTGAATAATAGTACCATATAGGACTATTATGTGTCACTAGCTTAGTGTCGTGAACAGCAAGTTTTTATGTGCGTTAAATTCTTGGTAACAACCAGTGAGGAAAGAGGCATGACTAATTCAGGACATATAATTTTTGGTCAGACGGACGAAGTCATATTTGGGAAACCAGCTGCCGAAGCTGTCGATGGTGTTGCGTCTAGATTGGGGGCCTCACGAATTTTTCTGATGGTCAGCGGAAGCCTAAATAAGAACACTGATGAAATAGATAAAATAAGATCTGCACTGGGTGAACGATATGTCGGAACTTTTGACTCCATGCCGGCTCATACGCCTCGTTTATCTGTGATTGAGGCGAGTGAGCAGGCGCGCGAGGCAGGGGCTGATTTGATTGTAACTGTTGGAGGAGGTTCGATAACGGACGGGGCTAAGGCCGCGCAGCTTTGCCTTGCAAATGATGTTCGTACGGCAGAGGGCATGGATATGTTTCGGCTTGTTACTGGCGAGGACGGAAATTTCACGCCGCCAGTTATCAAACCTCCTCAGGTTAGACAAGTGAGTGTGCCTACCACTTTGTCGGGTGGTGATTTCACACTTCTTTGCGGGATCACCGACGGGCGTACGAAAACGAAAGAACTCTATCGCCATCCCTATATGGTGCCGCAAGCTGTCATACTGGATCCGGCTATAACAGTTCACACACCGGAATGGCTTTGGTTGTCAACGGGTATTCGGGCCGTGGATAACTGTGTTGAAGGCGTGTCATCATTAGCGTCGAACGCGTTTGGTGATGCCCAGGGTTTGCAAGGTATCAGATTGTTTAGTGAGGAATTGCTCAAAGTAAAATCGGATCCAAGCAATCTTGATGCGCGGCTTGGCTGTCAAATGGCTACGTGGTTGTCAACTGGGCCTTATGCGTCTGGGGCGCCAATGGGAGCGAGTCATGCGATTGGATATGTTTTAGGGTCGATGTATGGTGTTCCTCACGGACATACATCATGCGTGATGTTGCCCTCTGTCATGCGCTGGAACAAACAGGCAAATGCCGAGCAACAGCAAAAAGTTGCCGCGGCAATGGGGCGCCCCGGGGAAGATGCCGGAGATTTATTAGAGGAACTTATTTCTAACCTTGGATTACCCGGAACTTTAGCCGAAGTGGGCATTGGGCCTGATAAGTTTGAAATAATTGCTGAGGCGTCAATGCCTATCCCGTGGATACCTCATAATCCGCGGCCCATTACCAACGCGTCACAAATCATGGAAATATTGAGAATGGCGGCCTAATGATAAACCAAATCCCGTACATAAGTTGTGCGTTAAAGTCGGAGCGATTGATTTGAACCAACAGGAAAATTACACTCCGCCCAAAGTTTGGAAATGGGAACCTCAAGACGGGGTGTTTGGTAACATCAATAGGCCCATTGCCGGGTCGACCTATGAGAAAAAACTTCCGGTTGGTGAGCACCCAATCCAAGTTTATTCCTCTGGCACAGCAAATAGTCTAAAAGTATCGATTATGCTGGAGGAGCTTTTGGCGCTGGGTAAGACAGGGGCTAAATATAATAAGCATATCATCAATATTTTTGAAGGGGATCAATTTGGAAGTGGATTTACAGAGATAAATCCAAATTCAAAAATCCCGGCAATTGTAGATCATAGCACATCGCCGCCGACCCGCGTGTTTGAATCTGGCGCTATCTTACTTTATCTAGCAATGAAATTTGATGTATTCTTGCCTAATGATTTATCCGCGCAGGCTGAATGCCTGTCTTGGTTGTTTTGGCAAGTCGGAAGCGCACCTTACCTTGGCGGTGGATTTGGACATTTCTATAGATATGCCCCTGTAAAACTAGAATATCCAATCAACCGTTTTACGATGGAAGTTAAACGTCAGCTCGACCTTTTAGATAAGCATTTTGCCAAACATGAATATCTTTGCGGGGCCGAATATACAATCGCTGATATGTCTCTTTGGCCTTGGATGTATGCGCTTATTTTTGAAGACGGGTATGGCGGGTCTGAATTTTTGGATGTCAATTCTTATGGTCATTTGGGACGCTGGACGCTTCAAGTCAACGAACGTGAATCCGCTAAAATAGGTTATGCCCAGCGTATAGGTTGAGATTTCCAAGATAAAGAAAAATCGAATTATGGATTAGATCGATGTTAAGGAAAAATAAGTGAAGTTCTATAATTGGTCAGGATCACCAAGCCCACGTCGCGCGCGAATGTTTATCGCTGAAAAAGGTATTGAGATAGAGACAATACAAATTAATTTGGCAGAACGTGAACAGTTCTCGCCTGAATTTTTAGTTCTTAATCCACGGGCAACAGCACCAGTTTTAGTGACTGAAAATGGATTTGCACTGACAGAAAATATTGGGATTGCGGCCTATTTAGAGGATAAATACCCAAACCCGCCACTTATGGGAAAAAGTGCGCAAGAAAAAGGGGCTGTATTAATGTGGAATGCGATTTGCGAAACGCAAGGGTTTTTAGTACTTGGTGATTATTTTAGGAATATGAATCCAGGGCACAAAGGGCGCGCAGTCACGGGTACGACATCATTTGAGCAAATCCCAGAACTGGCCGAACGCTCACGTCACCGTGCGGATTTGTTCTTCCATACACTCGAAGAACAACTTTCTAAAACAGAATACTTGGCATCAGATAAATTTACTCTGGCCGATATTACTGGCTTTGTTGTTTGTGAATTTGCGCGGCTAATTAAAATTTCTATCCCGGAAGACTGCGTTAAGACGCAAGCTTGGTATGACCGAATTGTGACACGACCAAGCGCGCAGGTTTGAGTGTCTAATGCGAAATCTAATATTATAAAAAAAGGAAATGACTGTGACTGAATCTTCAGAATATATCCCTCCGAAAGTTTGGACGTTTGACGTCGAGAGCGGCGGAGCATGGGCTAAGACCAACCGCCCAACCTCTGGCGCTACTCACGAAAAAAAACTTCCTGTAGGAAAACATCCCTTGCAACTCTACTCAAAGGGTACGCCTAACGGCAATAAAGTCACCATCATGCTGGAGGAGTTATTGGCCTTGGGCCATGAGGACGCTGAATATGATGCCCATATGATAGAGATTTTGAACGGCGATCAATTTGGCAGCGGGTTTGTTGATATTAATCCCAACTCGAAAATTCCTGCGCTTATGGATCATAGTACAACGCCGCCAACACGTGTTTTTGAGTCCGGCGCGATATTGCTCTATCTGGCAAAAAAGTTTGGTGCGTTTTTTCCGACTGATCCGTCGGCTCAAGCCGAATGCTTGTCTTGGCTTTTCTGGCAAGTGGGAACGGCCGCTTATCTTGGCGGTGGGTTCGGACATTTCTATAAATATGCACCTGTTAAGTATGAGTACCCGATTAACCGATATACAATGGAGGTTAAGCGCCAACTCGATGTGCTTGACAAATGCCTTGCAGAGAACACCTATATTTGTGGCAATAACTATACAATTGCCGACATGGCTATCTGGCCATGGTTCTTTGCGCTCGTTTTAAAAAATGGCTATAATGCAACAGAGTTCTTGGGCGTTAAATCCTATACGCATGTGGTGAGATGGGCGGAATTAATTGAAAAACGGGAGGCGGCGCGACGCGGGCGCATTGTGAATACAACATCCGGCGCTGAGAATGAGCACTTAATTGAACGTCATGACGGTAGCGACTTTGATGCCAAAGACTTAAGCTAATTTATCAGGTGGGTTTCAGTTTTGAATAATCTATTTTCGGAGGAATAAATGTCTATTGTTGTAATTGTTACATTCAAGGCCGCTGAAGGTCGATATAATGATCTTAAACAAATAATCCAAACCATTTTGCCGACCACGGAAGAACGAGAAGGATGTGAACTCTTACGCTCCGCCGGAGATACTGAAACGGGTGTATTTACAATATACGAAATTTGGGAAGACGCCGAGAGCCACAAAGCGTACCGAGAATGGAGTAGTCAAAACCGTGATCCAGCACCTTTGATAGCTCTGTTACGCGAACCACCAGGCTCTCAGACCTTGGAACATATTTACTAAATGAATTGCTGTAACCCATCTATGTCCGTCGTTGAATTGCCGGATTTCGTATTGAAAGTTGAGAGATGCCGAAGTTAAAAATCGATATTGTTTCTGATGTGGTATGCCCATGGTGTATCATTGGCTACCAGTCTCTAACCGCAGCTATTTCTAAAGGCGGTTTGGAAGATGAGGTAGAATTAAATTGGCGGCCTTTCGAGCTTAATCCCGATATGCCAGAGGCGGGTAAATCATACATTGATTACGGGCGGGATAAATATGGACGAAGCCCCGAACAAGCTATAGCCGGGCTTAGTCGTGTCGTAGAGAGTGCCGCCGCGGTCGGTTATAAAGTGGATTTTCCAGAAGAACCTAGAATCTATAATACTTTTAATGCGCACCGATTATTGCACTGGGCAAAAGAGGCCGGTTTGCAAACAGAGCTCAAACTAGCGTTTTTTAGTTTATTCTTTCAGGAACAGGGAAGCTTTAGCAATGAAGCTGACTTATTGAAATGTGTTGAAAAAGTAGGTTTAGATAAAGAACGCGCTAGAGAAATTTTACGGTCAAATGAATATGAAAGCGATGTAAAAAGTGGATTAAAATTCGCATACCAAAATGGCATTCAAAGCGTGCCTACATATATATTTGATGAACAATATGTCGTAACAGGTGGCCAACCGATAGACACATTTGTGCAAGTGCTAAATCAAGTTCGCCAAAAGGACTGAGATTGAATGAGATGTAGACTCACGCAAGGTTAGATGGCGCCCGTCTCTTTCATTTTTTGTAATTGACCTTTTGAATACCCCAAAGCTGACAGAATATCTTTTGTATCTGCCCCGAGTTGACCAACCCTTCCTGCTTCGGCTTTGGTTTTGCTAAATTTCGGTGCGGGTGCGGGCTGGACGTATCCATCAATTTCAACAAAGTTGTCGCGTGCAACATTGTGTGGATGCTCTGCGGCCTCGACTAAATTTAAGACGGGGCCAAAACAGATGTCCGTTCCTTCCATCAAGTCGGACCAGTGTTTACGCGTCTTTGTTTTGAATAATTTAGCAAATTTGGCTTTTCCTGCGGCCCATTTAGATTTGTCCCATTGATTCGCAAGATCCGGGTCATCTTGAAATCCACATCGCTTAATCAACAATGCATAAAAGTTAGGTTCCAAAGCGCCAACCGTAATATACTTCCCGTCAGAGCATTCATAACTGTCATACCATGGAGCGCCCGCCGTCATAAAACTTTGCCCGCGCGATCCGTCTGGCAACATGCCAGAGGCACGTGTAAAGGAAAGTAATATCGACATATAGCTTGCACCGTCGACAATGGCGGCGTCTACAACTTGTCCTTGGCCTGTCGCGCGAGCATGCCATAAGGCGCAAACTAACCCAAAGGCCATAGGTAATGACCCGCCTCCGACATCGCCAACAACTGTAGCGGGGGGGAAGGGGGCTTCGCCGTCATGACCGCTATAATATAGCGCACCGGAGAGAGCTAAAAAATTAAGGTCATGACCTGCACATTGTGCTAGCGGGCCAGTTTGCCCCCATCCGGTTAAACGACCATAGGCCAGGGCGGGATTCATTTCCAAGCAGACATCTGGCCCTAATCCAAGCCGTTCCATGACACCCGGACGAAAGCCTTCGATTAATATGTCTGAACTTTCGACGAGGTCCAATACGGCCGATATAGCTTCGGGTTGCTTCAAATCCATAGCGACAGACCTCTTTCCCCGATTATAAAAGGCATATGGGCCTTCTGCATTAATAGAGGGTGCATTGGGATTAGTAGACTTTCGGTCGATCAGAATGACATCTGCCCCCATATCGGCGAGCATCATCCCACAGACAGGGGCGGGTCCAATACCCGCAATTTCCACAACTTTTACGCCGCTTAACGGGCCTGATTTTTGTGTCACTCTTTGCTCCGATATTGAAAAATGAGATCTGATTAATCAGGCGCTGTGGCCGTGTCTTCGCGTAAAGTTCTTGCCGCTAGGAAGAAGTGACAGACACACCAAAATTGAACGAAAGGTAAGACATATAACATCGCGTAACGTAACGACTCTGTTCCATACTTTGGCGCGAGGTAGTCACTGAGTACGCCGATAATAAATGGTCCGCAACCCAGACCTATTATATTGATGATAAAAGAAATGATCGCTGAAGAGAGCGCTCGCATACGGAGTCCGACCAAGCCATGAACCGATGAAATAACAGGGCCTAGGAATACAGTTGCAATGACGCCCGGAACGATAGCCGCCATTAAAGCGTGCTGCCCGCTATTGGCAAAATAAATATAAACCGCGAAAGGTACACTTATTAACCCAGCTATTGCTGGTAGCCAAACGTTCCAGCGCCGATCTCGTGGGCTTAAACGATCGCTGATATATCCGCCACCCAAAACGCCGACAGCTCCGCCAATCCCAAGGATCATCGCTAGCCAAAATCCCAATATACCTGTCTCCATGCCATGGCTACGAATCATAAAGGAGGCAATCCAACTGGCCATTGCATAAAGAACAAATGCTTGCAGGCTCGACCCGAGCGCCATGTGCCGGAAGGAGCGTCTTTTCCACAGCAAGTTAATCACGTCGCTTATTTTAGTTGTATCAGAGTGAACATGTTTGTTTTCAATGACACCACGCGCGGGTTCAGCCATAGAGAATTTCACTAACGCGGCGATCAATATTCCGGGTATGCCGACGACCATAAAGGCGACACGCCACCCGAAAAATTCATTTAGCCACCCACCGAGCAAAAAACCAAACATAATTCCGATATTAACACCAGTAAAATACACGCCTAAAGCTGTCGCGCGCTGATGCGGGGGGAAAATATCTGATATCATGGATTGTGCAGGTGGATTGCCACCGGCTTCACCGATCCCAACCCCAATACGAGCAAGTAATAATTGAATAAAGTTTTGTGCAAACCCCGTAATTGCAGTCATGAAACTCCAAATGAAAATAGAGACTGAAATAATGTTTTTTCGGTTTCCATTATCTGCCATTCGCGCAATGGGAATGCCTGCGCTGACGTAGAACAAAGCAAATGCGAATCCGGTCAAAAGACCAAGCTGGCTATCAGATAGCCCTAAGTCGGCTTTTATTGAATCTTGCAATATGGCCAATAATTGTCGGTCGATAAAACTAAAAGTGTAAACTAGGGTCAGTACGCCAAGGGCGTAATAAGCCTTACTTTGCGACGCATAGGGATTGTCGCGGATATCGCCTGACTGTGCCTTTAGGCTATGGCTGTTTTGGTCAGCTTTTTCTTTAGAGCTGCTCATAAATATCCCCCCTGCGTATGATTTAGAATTTACGCCCTAATGAGATTGGATAATGTCGCCTATCTGGCTGTCATTCGAGAGCAGGCATCCAAACGAATATTTTCTCCATTTAAAAACCCGTTTTCGATCATATAGGCGCAGGTATGCGCGAATTCAGTTATAGAGCCCGGGCGTTTAGGCGTTTCGACGCCTGCGACTAGAGAGTCGATAACCTTCTGATCTAATGACCTTAGCATCGGTGTATCAAATAAACCCGGGGCGATTGAATTGACACGTATGCCATACCGTCCCAATTCTCGAGCGGCCGGGAAATTGAGTCCTAAAACGCCTGATTTACTTGCGGAATAAGCGGTTTGTCCGATCTGCCCTTCGAAGGCAGCGCCAGACGAAATATTAACAAATACGCCGCGTTCATTTCCCGCATCGGGGTCGTTTTTGGCCATTTGCTCAGCACATTTACTCATGACATTAAACAGACCGTTGAGATTTACATCGATAACGGCTTTAAACTTATTAAGGTCCATTGCAACGCCTTGGCGGTCCAAAACTTTTGCGGGCAAAGGAATACCTGCCGCATTGATGCCAATATGTATGGTTCCAAATGTTTCTACGGCTTCTTTGATGCCGGCCCGAACAGAGTCTTCATCGGTGACGTCAACTTTTACAAATAAAGCTTTATCGCTTCCAAGCTCGCTTTCGACAGTTTTCCCAAGCTCCTCATTAACGTCAAATAAGACAACCTTTGCGCCTTTTTCTTTAACGAAATATCGGGCGGTTCCCGCGCCGAGGCCAGACGCGCCGCCGGTAATAACGGCTACTTTATCGTGAATATTCATGTGTCTCTCCAATAATGCAGTCAGCTAACCCTGACTTTAAACCTTGTTAAGCAAAAGCGCTAACGCCTGTTAAGCTTCTGGCTATGATTAATTTATGTATTTCGGTTGTTCCGTCTGGCATTGTCACAATCATGGCTTCGCGCGCCAGTTTTTCGACAAGAAACTCTTTCGTTAATCCGTTACTGCCGTGAATTTGTACGGCGTCACGTGTTGCTTGTATCGCCAGTTCGGTTCCATACCATTTGGCCATTGATAATTCTTTATCGCAGCGCTGACCCGCATCGATTAAGGCCGCTGCTCGCTGTGCCAAAAGACGTGCCGCGTCAATTTTGGTCGCCATTGTTGCGATTTTATCTGCAATGAGTTGATGCCCAGCAATTTGTTTTCCGAATTGTTTGCGCTCTTGGCTGTATTTTATAGATTCTTCCATAGCGCGGCGCGCAAGCCCGTAACCCCACGCCGCCATATGTAAACGGGCACGTTCAAAGACAACCATAGTGTTTTTAAGGCCCATACCTTCTGTGCCGATCATATTTTCAGCCGACACTTCAACGTCTTGGAAAAATACTTGCGCCGTCGACTGCCCATTTAGGGCTATCTTGGGAATGCCGCGGATTTCTATGCCCTTTGTCTTTGTTTCTACAACAAAATGAGACAAACCCGATCTGGCATCATCACCGGTTCGGCAGGTGACAATCATAAGGTCAGCATATTCACCATTGGAAATCCAAGTTTTCTCGCCATTGATGACAAATTTATCGCCTGAGCGTTTCGCCCTTGTCTTGACACTTGAAACGTCCGAGCCAACATCAGGTTCAGAAATCGCCGTACTTATAAATAAATCACCGTTCAGCAGACCGGGTAGATATTTGTCTTTAATGTATTCAGGGGCAAGTTTAAGCAGAAGGTCAATAGCCACAGTGTTAATCACAATCGGCACGGCTAAGTCTGAAGATGTTACGGCTACTTCCTCAAATAACATGAGATGTGTCTGCCAATCCAAATCCATGCCGCCATATTTTTCTGGGTGAGGGGCAGTGGTCAGGCCAAAGTCCATCAGCGATTTCTGAATGGCTTGCATCTTATCGCGTGGGATAAATTTATCCCGATATTCGGACACGATGGGCTCAATTTCATGATCAAGAAATTTACGCAGCCCGTCGACTGCCATTTGTTGCTCTTCAGTTTTCATGAATTTCATAATGTTTATCCGGCTTTATAATTATTGCTTTGCAAATATGTTGACGGCTACAGCCGCTTCTTCGAGGCCGAGTAATCCGCCGCCATTTTCATGTAGGGCGTGTCTCGCTCCTTCAACTTGGCGGTTTCCTGCTTCTCCGCGAAGCTGTGTGACAAGTTCGTAAATTTGTCCCAAGCCTGTTGCGCCGATAGGATGACCTTTAGATTCTAATCCGCCCGACGGGTTAATCGGAATGCGTCCACCAATGGTAAATTCTCCGCGTTCAGCCGCGGGACCGGCACCGCCAAAGGGAACAAGCCCGAGATTCTCGGAGTGTAGAATTTCGCCCATAGCTGTCGCGTCATGTAGCTCTACCACATCGATTTCTTTGGGGCCGATGCCTGCCATTTCATAAGCTTTTTTGGCAGCAATGACTTCGCAATGCAGCTCTGGCTTATCGGCTGGGCGAGAACTGGCACTCCTGATGACGCTGGATAAGACGCGAATAGCGCGATTTTTATCGCCGCCCATGCGTTTCAAACCCGCTTCGCTACATATTATCACAGCGGCAGCACCGTCGCTTATGGGGGCACACATAGGCAGTGTCAGAGGGTAAGTGATGGCAGGTGCTGCCAAGACTTCATCAATTGAAAAAGGGGTTTGATACTGCGCGAGAGGATTGTGGACTGAGTGCTGATGGTTTTTGGCACTGATAGCCGCGATTTGGCGCTGGGTCGTCCCGTAAGCTTTCATATGGGTTCGGCACCACGCCGCATATACCGACATAAAAACACTATAAGGGCGATCAGATTCGTGCCCGTCGGGCACTTCAAAACCCTCAGCTGGTTTAAGTAATGTTTCTAGATTTTTGTCAGGGTCTTCAACATCCCACCCGGCATCAAAAACGCCAAACATGCGTTTCTTGTCGAGTATATTCATTTTTTCAGCCCCGATTGCGAGGGCAATATTATAACTACCTGCTTTGATGCCTTGCAGGGCTAGATGAAAGGCAGAGGTGCCGGAGGCACAGGCATTTTCAATATTGAAAATAGGAATACCTGTAATGCCTATTTTGCTGAGAACGATTTGTCCGGGGATCAAATCCTGTCCCTGTAGATATCCATTTGTTGACCCCGAATAGAAGGCTGTTTGAATATCGTCTTTGGTACACCCTGAATCTTTCAATGCCTGATTAAAGGCCTCACCAGCAAGGTCTTGAAGGCTACGTTCCAGATGGCGTGTAAAGCGGGTCATTCCAATGCCAGCGATAAAAACATCCGTCATGTTAATCTCCTATTATCCGACGGCGCGCGCCTGACCTTCCCAATATTTATCCCGCACGCGGCGTTTGAGGACTTTCCCAACTGGGCTAAGAGGAAGTTCATCCCAAAAATCTACAGATTTGGGCGCTTTGACGCTGCCAAGTTTTTTTTTGCAGAGCGCAATCAACTCCGACGGCTCAACATCTTTCCCGTTTTTAAGTTCAATAACCGCTTTGACCGCTTCGCCCCATTTGGGGTCGGGTACACCGATGACAGCGCAATTTCGAACGGCTGGATGCGTGAAGAGTACGTTTTCTATTTCGCCAGGAAACACGTTAAAGCCACCTGTAATAATCATGTCTTTCTTGCGATCTACAATGGTAATGAAGCCGTTTTCGTCCCTGATCCCCATATCGGTTGTATGATGCCATCCAAAAGTTGAGACTTCTGCCGTGGCTTTGGGGTTTTTGTAATACCCTTTCATCACCGCGTTATTGCGGACAACGATCTCTCCCTTTTCCCCTGC
>CAYYMI010000059.1:12973-14417 GCA_964472905.1 uncultured Hellea sp.
TTTTGTAAGCTGCTGGTGTCAAACTTATTGAGGTCTGGAAAGTCGAGTAGTGTATAAACCGCAGAGGGCGGTAAATACATATGCGTGATCTTTTCACGCTCAATAGTTTTCAGAACATTATTGCAATCAAATCCCGGTAATATGACTGAAGTTGCGCCACGCGTATAAAAAATAGGAATGAAATAGCCTGCCGCATGTGTAATCGGCGCTACAGCTAGATAACGTGGATGTTCGGGTATATCCAATAACATTTGATTGATCAGCATAGCTTCTGCGCCGCGATGGCTTTGCATGACGCCTTTAGATGGGCCTGTTGTTCCCCCAGTTGCCATGATCACGGAATCTGCCATGGGGTCTTCAGGTTCATTGTAATGTACTGAGCTCGCACCTTTCATTAAGTCGGAGAGGTTGTGCCCATGATCTGACTTTGCATCAATACAAATGGTCGTCTTTAAGTTGGAAACTTGACTAAGAATTTCGGGTATCTGGTCATCAAAATTGCTATGATAGAACAAGCAGTCGGTGTCAAAAAAATCAAGTTGTTCAATTGTAGTACCAAGGGTATTGCGGTAATTCATCGGCAACCAAACCATATCCGCCCTGTTCACGCCTAAAACCGCGAGATAAGCCATGGCTGCATTCGGGCTATAAATTGCTACTTTTGAGCCTTTAGGTAAGGCGAGAGATCTAGAAAGCACATTTGCAATTTTGTGCATTGTGTCCCTGGTTTCTGCATAGGTTAACCTAAGATCACCGTCCACGAATGCTTCTTGCTCAGGATATAAACCTGCCGCACGATCAAGATATTCTGAAAACCTCATGAAGCTACCCCCTACACAATCTAAATTCTATTTTCGGAACATAAGTAGAAGAGTCCTCTGGGGTTCACATTCATCGTTATGTAAAATCTATTATCCAATTAGGCCTTTTTCTCCCAGGCGAAGTGAGCAAACGCTGCGTCTAAAGGGGTATTGGCAAGGTGATTTGTATAATTGGACATAACCTTCATTGAGATACCTAAAATGACTTCCAGGATTTGACGCTTTGTGAATCCAGCGTTTAGAAAATCTTGAACATCTGCGTCATCAACAACTCCCCGATTGCGGGAAACGTTAAGTGTAAAGTTACGTAAAGCCTCTAATTTGGGGTTTGCAAGGGGCGTTTCATTTCGCAATGACTCGGAAATAGAGTCATCGATCTTCATGCCTTTAGCGACAGCTGTATGCGCAGGAACGCAATAATGGCAATTATGCTCTACGTTAACCGCTTGCCAAACAACAGTTATTTCTTCTCTCGTTAAACTGGATTTTACAAATAGATCATTAATTGTTCTATAGCCTTGAAGAAGTCCGGGTGCCTCTCCCATTACAGCATGTAGATTTGGAATAAATCCTACCTGTTTTTTCGCTTTTTCGAGCAAAGCTTTACTTTCCTCTGGTGCAGT
>CAYYMI010000060.1:0-13295 GCA_964472905.1 uncultured Hellea sp.
AATTCTCATGAATTTACTAACTAAAAGATGGAACAGTTTTAAGGGGGCAAGACAGTTTCTCGTGTTTACTCACATCAAAACCTCTATAGCGTCCTCCACCACTTGGTTTTTATATTATCGAATACTGTTATTGGCCCCATTTCATATGAATTTAATAAAACAAAGCCTTTGCGCTGACTCACTAAATAGGGCAGAAGCCTCTTAAGAGATGAAACGTGCAATCTGCTTTTAGCAAATTACGCCGCGCAAGATGCGCCCGCACACTGCGGATTTCTCTCAAACCGCCAATCGGCGAATCGAAAGTTACTATGCACGCTGCTAACGCATATTATCAGTCCCCTACGGCCAAGGCCGGGACCGTTGCGCGTGCCGTTTCACAAATATCCTATACAATAGGACACACACAAACATCAGAGCCCCTCACCCGAACGATCTTGCGCGCTGCGCGATGTCCGGACACTCGAGCGAGGCTCTTTGGAGAATTAAATGACAAAGAAAATGCTTATCGACGCCTCCCACCCGGAGGAAACACGCGTCGTCATCGTCGACGGGAACCGCGTTGAAGAACTTGATTTTGAAAGCCGCAACAAACGACAAATAAGAGGTAATGTTTATCTCGCCCGCGTCACACGTGTAGAACCCTCTCTTCAAGCCGCCTTTATTGAGTATGGCGGTAATAGGCACGGCTTTCTAGCCTTTAGTGAAATTCATCCGGATTATTACCAAATTCCGCATGAAGATAAACTCGCTTTGCTTGAAGCTGAAGAAGCAGAGAACAGAGCCGCGGAAGAGGAAGAGGAGAATGAAGAGGTAGAGGACGATGTTGATGAAAACCTCGACCCTGATGCTGATGATGCCCATGATGAAGATGATGAAGAAGTAGCCGAGGAACAAGTAAAAGTCGCCTCATCTCGCCGCCGCCGCCAATCGCGCCGCCGCTATAAAATTCAAGAAGTTATTAAGCGTGGCCAAATCCTTTTAATCCAAGCTGTCAAAGAAGAGCGCGGAAATAAAGGCGCGGCGATGACAACCTATTTATCACTGGCGGGACGCTATTGCGTTTTAATGCCAAATACAGCCCGCGGGGGTGGTATCTCCCGCAAAATCGCTAATGGGGCAGACCGAAAACGCTTGAAAGCTGTCATGAGCGAACTAGATGTCGCACAGGGCATGGGCGTTATTGTCCGCACAGCCGGCGCCAAACGTACTAAGGCAGAAATCAAACGGGATTATGAATATCTCTCACGTCTATGGGATGAAATCAGAGATACAACCCTCAAATCTATCGCGCCCGCTCTCATCCATGAGGAAGGCAATTTGGTCAAACGCTCTATTCGGGATCTCTATAATAAGGATATCGAAGAAGTCCTCCTGCAAGGAGAAGACGCTTATAAAACAGCCAATGCCTTCATGAAAATGTTGATGCCGAGCCACGCTAAAAACGTAAAACAATATAAAGACGATATCCCGCTTTACCTGCGTTATAACGTCGAGCGTCAAATCGAAGATAGTTTAAAATCTGTCGTGCAGCTCAAATCAGGAGGGTATCTTGTTATCCATCCCACTGAAGCGCTTGTCTCAGTTGACGTAAACTCGGGCCGCTCGACCAAAGAGCGCAATGTTGAGCGCACAGCGCTTAAAACGAATAGTGAAGCCGCTGTCGAAGTGGCGCGCCAGATGCGCCTACGCGACCTTGCGGGACTTATCGTTATCGATTTTATCGATATGGATGAGCATAAAAATAACCGCGCCGTTGAGCGCAAAATGAAAGAGGCCCTCACCCGGGACCGCGCGCGCGTTCAAACCTCTCGTATTTCGCAATTTGGTTTGATGGAAATTTCACGTCAACGCCGACGCCGTAGTCTACTTGAGGGCTCCACAGCCCATTGTGATCACTGCGAAGGGGTAGGACGCAAGCGTACAATTGAATCAAGCGCTCTCGCAGCTATTCGAGCCGTTGAAGATATTGGCGTACGTGCACAAGCCAAACGCATTCGCCTCAAAGTCTCCGCTGACGTCGCACTGTATATTTTCAATGAAAAACGCGACCTCCTCCAACATGTGGACGACACCTCAGGGCTCTTCACAGAGCTTGTCGGTGATGAAGACCTGATCCGTCCAAATTACGAAATCGAAGTTATCGAGAAAGCCGAGGACGATAAACCTGACCCTCTGGCTGAAATCGAAGCAGAGTTCCGCAAACAACGCCAGAAAGACCAACGTTCAAAAGACAAGTCACGGCGTAAGAAAAAATCTGATGACAGTGATGAAGCTGATGAAGAGCGCTCTGAGTCCCATGATACAGATGATGAAGGCAAGCCTAAGAAACGCCGCCGCCGCAGAGGCCGCCGTGGTGGACGGGGTAAGAACCGTGAAGAACAGTCTGAGTCTCTAGATCAATCATCTGAAGAAAATAAAACATCAGAAGATGATACCGAAAAACCCAAAGCCAAAGAGAAAGCCAAGCGAGGTCGTGGACGACGCAAAGCGCCGAGTAAGGCTAAAACGGATGAGACAACCGCAGAAGTCGAAGCAGAAGCAACCGAAGCCAAAGACGAAAAACCAAAACGCGCGCGAACAACGCGGAAAGCTCCTGGGCGTAAAAAGGCATCAGAAGAAGAAGTCACATCCGAAGATGAAGCAAACGTAAAGCCTAAAAAAGGTCGCCGTAAAGCTCCCGCTAAAACAGCCAAAGCGGCCGAAGATAGAGCTGCACCAAAGAAAACCGCGAGACGCAAAGCCCCGGCGAAAAAGACGGCGGCGAAAGAAGCTAAAGTCGCTGCAGCAGACGTGGATACTGAGACCGAAAGGCCTGCTAAGTCACGCGCTCGCCGCAAAGCTCCTGCTAAGAAAGCATCTACGCAGAAGAGCGCAGCCAAAAAGACCCCGGCTAAAAAAGCTGCTCCTAAAAAAGCCGCCGTTAAAAAAGCAACCTCCGAAAAATCTGAGACAAAAGCTAAACCCGCGGCGCGCCGTAAAGCTCCGACCAAGAAAGCTCCTGAAAAGGCTACAGATAGTGATGCCGAAAAGCCTAAGGCAAGACGCAAAGCTCCAGCTAAAAAGGCAACCTATAAAGAAGAGCCGAAAGCTAAAAAGCCTGCTGCACGCCGTAAAGCCCCAGCTCGAAAGGCTGAAAGTGAGCCTATAGCTGATGCGCCAACGGCAAAAGAAAAACCCAAACGTAGAGGATGGTTCGGACGTAAGAAGAAGGATTAATCTTAATTTGGAAGCCTAGCCTGAGTATCTCTGATACGATAATTCAGCCAGTAGATTTCATAGCTGTTTTTGTCCCCATTTTCGGCCTTGGACAACAAGCTTTGAAGTGCTGCTTTACGCGTGAGTAAAGCAAGTTCATGAGCCTCCTCCGCCTCTAGGACAACGTCAATTAAGTGCAACGCTTTCAGCGGATTACCCTCGGCAAGATAGTTTTGCGCTTTTCGGGTTAAGGCATCTGAACCCGCAAGCTCCACGATATCGGCGTAAACAGTTTCAGCTCGCACACTATAGAGTTCCGTTGTTTTATCGAAATGGAACCACGTCGCATAATACTCCCATATTGATTTGACCGCCCATGAGACTTTGCCGTGTTCTTGGGTCATCGTCAGAGATTCAGGCAGGACAATTTCCTCCATAAGCTGCTCAACGGTTTTACCCGCATTCATCCCCGCCACAGTGGCGTCATGAACAAACCGTGTCGCATCGCGCATTTTCACAAGCCCCTCCATAATGACAGTTTTATCGGTAATTGGATCTTTATGGCTAGGCACGATCATATCTGGCGCAAGCTCTATAATACGTTCGAGAGACTTTATGTATTCAACGGGTTTACGGATTTTCTCGCCGCGCATCGTAAAAATATTTGGAAATTGCGGAAAGAGCGGACCAAAGAAATCCCCGCTCAGCAGTATCTTTTTCTGCGGTAGCCATAATACGATATTATCCGAACCTTCTGCCCCTGGGAGGGCTAAGACTTCAAAATCAACACCGCCCTGAGAGAATTTATAGGGCTGCCCATTATGCACCGTAATAGTAGGCTCTATGCCGCCATAAGCTATAAGGCCAATTGTTGGCGGTTTTTCGGGTATAAAGGGAAATAAAGTCCGGTTACGGCCCCAAAAATAATCCTGTAATTCGGTGAGGTAACGTTGCTCTTCGCCAAACTCTGCATGAGCTACAATTTGCGTGCTTTCGTCTTTCCAAAACTTTGTCCCGCCTGAATGATCAGCATGTGAATGAGAGACAATTATATGTGTCAAAGGATGCCCCGGTATAACGGCTTTCAGAGCTTTAATCTGCTTGGGCACTTGAGTGGCAAGCCCAGTATCAAATAACACATCGCCTTCCGGCGTGGAAATAAGGTGGGTATTCGCAACCCCTGTCGCTTGCCAAATATTTTCAGAAATTTCCCTAGCAACAATTGGAATATTGATAAACTCAGCTGCAACAGAGTCTTTGGCTTCAGGATTTTCAGACATACGCTTAACGGCAATATCGCCAATTTTGTCGAGCGCTCTAATCTCAGCAGATTTTTTGAAACCTGGGGAAAATTTGAACAAAAGGAAAAGTCCAATCACGGCAAGTAAGATAATTATGCCCGCCCATTTTAACAGCTTACTCATAGGCTAATCGTCCTTTATCCTCATGGCGCTTTTGTAATATTTTACCGCGCAGGCCAGAAATATAACTATTGTGATAGTCCTCTTGTAACTCATCAGCCGGAATTACGGAGACGGCATAATCTTTGGGCGCGCGCCACCCTGGGTGCGGAGCTAAAGCCACACGAACACCATTAATGGGATGCATAGCTCTCCATTTCTGAATTTTTCCAGCCAGTCGTTTGACAATTACGGGATTGGTTTCGGCCAGATTATTTTTTTCTTGCGCGTCCACATTCATATCAAAGAGGAAGTTTTCTACCTCAGTCTCCGCTGATTTATGATCTATGATTTGGACAAGCTTCCACCGCTCTTCCATCACACTCACATGATATTTTCCAAATATCGGAGAGTTAGACGCAAAATAGAGATCCCCAGTGCGCGGATCTTCGCCGGAGTTTTTAAGAGCGCTCCAGCGCGCCTGCCCGTCTAGATCTTTCTCATGCTTCATCGTTATCCCTGCTGCTTGCGCAAAGGTCGGAAAGACATCCAGAACAGACATAACATCTTCGCTAGAGCCTCCAGCCGGTATTTGTTCGGGCCAGCGCATGAGCGCATTGACGCGGATGCCACCCTCAAAAGTCTCAAGCTTGCCGCCGCGGTAGGGGCTATTATCGGCCCCAAAGGCTTTCAACCCTCCATTATCGGAAAAGAAAAATACAAGAGTATTTTCACTCAGGCCCTGTGCATCAAGCGTGTTCAAAATCCGACCTACAGCTTGATCCAAACTATCCACCATCGCGGCGTAAGTTCGTTTTGTAAAAGGTCGATTAGGCCGATTTGAATATTTAGCTTCCAGCTCCTCCGGTGCCTGCATAGGCGAATGCGGCGCAAGGAATGGAACATAAAGAAAAAACGGTTTTTCAGGGTCTCTTATTTGCGTCAAATACCGCACGGATTCTTCTGCGTGAACATCCGTCGCATAAGTGTCTGACCGCTGAACTGACACGCCATTTTCTTGCAGATCATATCCCTTCGCGACAGTATAATCATAGTAATCAATCTGGGTATTTAAATGCCCAAAAAAGTGATCAAAGCCGCGCGAGGTTGGGACAAAGGGTTCAATCGCATGTCCCAAATGCCATTTTCCGATCATCGCGGTTTGATAGCCCGCCGCTTGAAAGCTTTGCGGCATGAAGTGCTCATCAGGCGAGACTCCTCCATTTTGCCATGGCTGAAACCCTGCATAGATCGTCCCGAGTTTCATAGGATCACGCGCCGTCATTAAAGCCGAACGTGTCGGCGTACATATGGGCATGGAATAAAAGCGATTAAGCGTAAGACCTTCGCGGGCCAATCGGTCAATATGAGGCGTTTCAATATCACTGCCACGAAACCCAAGGTCGGCCCATCCAAGATCATCGGCCAGTAAGATAACAATATTAGGCTCTTGATATAACCTCTCTGATGTTTGTGTATTTGTTTCTTGTGTTTCTAAATTTTGAGGGTTTGGTGCTTTCGCAGTAATGGGCTCACCTATTTGCTTTTGATCGACGTTTTGACATCCTATCACAAGGCTACTTAGGCAAATCGCAGTAAATAAAAGCCTCATATAGTCTCTTTCAAAAAAATAGGTCGCCCAGAGTATTTGCTTTTGCAAATTACTCAGGACGACCTATCGCTGCCCCGTTACTCCCCCTCGAGTTAGATTAGAACTTAACGCCTGCTGCGACGCCGTAAGTCCGCGGTTGACCGAATACGGCTGTATTAAACGCAAAGGTATTAAACGGCAGACCATCAATTGTGTACTCGTCGTCTAAAAGATTAGCCCCCCAAAGTGATATAGATGCTTCCTTACCGCCAATATCAAAGCCCATACCGATGCGGCCTGAAACTAGGTTTTGTGATGAAAATCCAATTTCATCAGATGCAGCCTGTTGAGGAATGGCCAAAGCAGCATCTCTATAACTATAACTTACAGCCCCAAAAATATTTTTATTTTCGGCAAGCTCTCGGTTATAGTCCAAACCTACTGTAAAGGAATTTTTGGCTGACCCTTGTAACCCATCTTGCATCGAAATTTCATTCGGCTCTAAGAAAGTATTCACAATAGGGTCTTGATTGCCATCAACAAATGAATATGAGCCATTGAAGATAAGGTCTTCAGTCAAAGCAAAAACAGCTTCGACATCTAAGCCATAAATTTCTTGATCTGTGTTAACTACAGCCCTTTCAATCGCAGATATGTTACTGGCTGAAACTGTTGTTTGGAAATCTGTAAAGTCGTAAAAATACCCGGACGCATTCAACCGGAACCGACTATCTAATAAATCCGCTTTAAACCCAACTTCATAGGCCGATATATCCTCTGACCCAAACACAAAGTCCGATGGATCAGCCCCTGGAAGAGAGGTCGATGTGGCATTGAAACCACCTGATCTAAAACTTTCTTTGTAACTGGCGTAGAGTAAAATATCCTCATTGTAATCATATTCTAAAATCACGGACGGGTCTAAGCTGTCAGTATTAGCCTCTGCGAAATTGGGAGCAATTACGTTACCTGTTAGATCAATGTTATCGAGGAAAAAGGCCGAGGCCGCTTGGCCGACACCGTCTTTCCGATCATCCGAATATCTGAGTCCAGCAGTAATACGAAAATCATCATTTACATGAAAAGTCGCCTCGCCATAAATCGCAAAGGCCTGTGTATCAATAGACAAACCATTAGATGTCGTTGCTCTCGCCTCCGCTAACGCAGCAGAAGTAGGTCCAATGGAGCCAGCTAAAGCCCCTGGTAAGAAAGCAAGGGCGCCTTGTGTCGCGGCCAAATTGCCTAACAATTCTGCCTCGGTCATCAATAACCCAGCTTCTGTCATCTGTAATTCAGCCAATTGTGCATTTAATCCATCAATTATAGGCTGTGTTTGTGGAGATACAGGCGTAGCAGCCAAGCCCCCTTGGACTTGCGCGATACCCCCTTGAACTTGGGCAAGACCCCCTTGAACTTGAGCTAGCCCCCCTTGAATGAGTGGTAACCCCGCTTGGGCCCCTGCTAACCCATCGGCTAACCCTACTGTTGTTGCGATAGGGGTTAGAGCTCCCAACACGCCAAAAAATGCGTTTGCATCAGCCAAATTGCCGTTGGGGTTCAGAGGATTACTTCCATTCGCAGTTTCTTCATCAAAATAAAATAATCCAGCCGTATAATCTATCCGACCATCTGCAGCGCTGCCTGTGTAAGTCAGTTCTGCGCTCAACTGTTTATGCCCATCAAGCGTAGGCGCCCCACCACTAGGCGAGACAAACAATCCAATATCTGGAGTAGACCCATCAAATTGCGTCGCGAAATCAGGGCGCAAGCTAGCCCCTTGAGAGGCAAAAATAGCAGGAAGAGCGGCAAGAGTTTCAGTAAGGTTTATCCCGCCTAGGAATGGGTTGGGCCCATTATTCAGACCATTTAAAATGGCTGGGTTAGCCGTTGGGGCAAGAGCCACAAAACGTTCACTATCTGCTTCTCGGTAAGCCAAGGTTACTTTAAGATTATCTGTTTCATTAACTTCATAGTTTGTTATGAGTGATACACCAAATATTTCTGTCTCCCCCTCTTCAATATTTGAAAAGGAATTAACTTCATCTTGGCGGCCTGTATCTTCAGATACAGTGAAAGCCGGCGCGAAGAACGCCGCTGGATTATTCGTCCCAGCCAGAGGCTGTTGGAAAAGAGGTGTACTTTGTGTGTTGGTGTAATCTGCTGCTAAGTCAAACGTCAATTGTGGTGCAGCCTCGATTCTTAAGGCCGCACGGCCGCCCATACGTTCCGTTCCCGCGAAATTTTCCCCTAACCCTGTGTTTTCAACCCAACCATCCGTATCGGACAAAAGGCCAGAAACCCGTAAAGCCGCTGCATTTCCTATTGGAATATTTAAATGCCCTTTGATACGTTTGTGATCAAAATTACCATATTCGACATCAACAGAGCCGCTATGGGCCGTTGGGTCAGGGGCGACTGAAATAAGGTTTACAGCACCCGCAACAGTATTACGTCCATAAAGAGTACCTTGAGGGCCTTTTACAATTTCAACACGGCCCAAATCTGGTGAGTCAAAAGCCAAGCCTTGCGTGCGCCCATAATAAACACCATCGACATAAATAGCTGTCCGGCTATCTTGTCCGATTTGCGGATCGAATGTTCCAATACCCCGTATATTTATACGTACGCCTGTCTCATCCGCTGGATTGGGAGTCGTATAAACGCCAGGTGAAAACTGAGCGATGTCTTCCAAACCATCAATACGTTTAGTTTCTAGGGCTTCCAGATCAAACGCATTAATACTGATCGGCACATCTTGTAGACTTTGTTCACGCTTCTGCGCTGTCACAACAATTTCATCTAGCTGCGCCATAGCAGGCGTGCTGAACGCTAAAAGTGATGTAGAAAGCGTGAGGGCGGTAAGACCTTTGAGGGTTCTGGATGACATATGATAATTCCCCTGATTTATAATTTAGCGGCTTTTTTGTCGCATATTACCACAATAACTAAGCTATAAAAAAAAGCGGCGCAATGCAGAAGTCGCAAAAATTATCCTTATAAATGCGCGTTTCAGCCTATTTTCTAGCCCAAAATGTCATTTTGCGTAGTATAGTTGCATTTTTGTTACGCATATTACAATTGCATCAAAGACCATAACCGCCAGCGACCGCGATTTGCTGCCCTGTTACATAAGCCGCTTTATCAGAAGCTAAATAGACAACAGCATGTCCAACCTCTTCAGGTTGACCCCAGCGCTTTAAGGCTAAATTCTTCTGAACATCGGCTGTCCATTGATCATCAAAAACACCTTGTTTGGAAAGTTCCAGAAACATGCCGGCTTCTATAACGCCGATTAAAACCGAGTTGGCGCGAATGCCGTTCTTGCCCTCCTCGCGCGCAATCGCTTTTATGAGGCTCTCATTTGCAGCTTTTGGCGCGACAGATAAAACATCCTTATCTGGCCAACTCAAATCACCTGCGGACCCCAGATGCACAATTGAGCCGCCTTTATCCCGCATATGCCTAATCGCGCTTTGAGCGGTAGCAAAAAAACCATGGACCTCAACATCAATGGCTTTTCGCCATTGTTCTGGCGTTGTGTCAGCCACAAAGACTTGCTCGACCAATGGCCCTGCTCCCCAGACCATCGTGTGGATTTGATTATGGGCTTTCACTGCTTCGTCCATTGTCATACTCGCCCGACCTTCGGCGGTGACATCACACTGATGGAGAGTAGCTTTTCGGCCTAAGGCTTCGATGTCGCTTTTGAGGGTCTTCGCGACACCTTCTTTTGAATACCACACAATCGCGATATCGCTTCCAGCTTTCGCAAGCTCTAGACAAACCACACGGCCTATACCGCCTGTCGCGCCAAATATAATGGCAGCGCCTGCTTGAAAGTCGGTCACAATCCAGTTCCTTTAAAATCGATTTGCGTATTTTTTTGGTATTATGGTAACGAATATTGCAATTGAAAAGAAATAATCTATCAGAATGCGTAGATAAGCACCATTATTACTACGCACCTATTATAATATCGAGTTTTAAGTGACCTTAGAAGACCGCATTGAAAAACTAGAGTCTGAAAGCTCTATCCGGCAGCTAAAAGCCCGCTATCTCAACGCCTGCGACCGCAAAGACGCAGAGGCCATGAAAGCCTGCTTTACGCCAGACGCCGTGATAGATTTTCCACCCTTAGGAGAGTTTAACCTCGATAGTCTCGTCGATATTTTTACCCAAATGGCGGTAAGCACCCCTATTACAGATGTTCACCAAGGACATAATGCCGAAATCACGATTAACGCCGACACAGCAAAAGCTATCTGGAACCTAGGCTTTGCCACATATAATCCCGAAGATCATAGCTTCCGCCTGCTCTCGAGTTTTTATCATGATACATATGTAAAAACCGAAGACGGCTGGCTTATAAGTTACACGCGATCTGAGCCTCGAGCGATAATTGACGGGACTTTGAACGATAATGGCCTGACGGCGCAGTGGGTAAAAACGAATGAGTAAAAACGAATGCGGATAAAGGACTAATCATGGGAATAGCTGTTATTACAGGCGCAGCCTCAGGCATTGGGGCTTGCGTTAAAGCCCGTCTCGAAAATCAAGGATTTGATATCATTGGCATTGACCTTAAGAGCGAAACAATTTCCGCTGACTTGTCAACAGCTGAAGGACGGCAAAAGGCCATCGATAAAGCCTTGGAATTAAGCGGCGGAAAAATTGACCGTCTTGTTTTAGCCGCAGGCCTTGGGGGGCATTTGGAAGACGGGCAACTCGTCGCTAAAGTAAATTATTTTGGCGCTGTTAGCCTCTTAGATGGGCTTAGAGACGCCCTTGCAAACTCTAAAGGACGCTGTGTCGTTATTGGATCAAATTCTTCGCAAATGCGAACCAATCCCCAAGCCCCCATGGTTGAGGCCATGCTGGAAGGTGATGAAGCTAAAACCACCCAAGCCATTGGAGATTTTCACGCCGCGGCTGTCTATGGACATTCAAAACATGCCCTTACCCGCGCGGTCAGGCGAAGAGCGGCGGATTGGGGAGAACGCGGAATATCCATCAATGTCATAGCGCCGGGGCCTACTGAAACGCCTATGCTTGACGGCGTTAAAGACCATCCCACCATCAGCAAAAGTCTTGACATGATACCCATTCCACAGAAGCGGTTTGGACGTCCTGATGAAATTGCAGATATTATCGAATTTATGTTGTCTGACACGGCCGATTACATGCAAGGTAGCGTGATTTATGTTGATGGCGGGACAGATGCTCAGCTTCGCCCTGACGCATTTTAGGCTTGGGCTCAAACCCCATTCATCCAGTATCGCCCATAGACCAAAACCATCTGCTCTATGGTAATTTTATTGGTCTGCAATATGCCTTTGCTCAGAGCCTAAATAGCGAAATTTTAAACCAAGCCATCTGGGTTTTAACCGACCGTTTTCCGGCTTTGACAGGACGCTACACAGCCAAATCAGAGTCAATAAAAATCAAGAACCACGATGTCTCTCTTGAAGTTCAACAAACTAAAGGCTCGATCGAAGACGTTCTTACGGCGCTTGAGCGTCCAAACTATATCGCGGAACCAATGCGACGAGATGTACTCCAAGGCCGCGCTCCATTATCAACATTTACACTGACAGAGTTTGAAGGTGGCGGCACCATATTAGGCGTCGCAATTAGTCACCTACTCACAGATGCGGCTGGATATCATTTATTGCTAGCTCATCTTGGCGAAATTTATACGCATCTTAAAAAGAGTAAAACGCCACCAAGTTTTCCCCTTCACACGCAGTTAGATGAGTTCGACTTTGGGACGGATCGAAGCAAAGCTGAGGTTCTCAAATCTTTAGAACATCGGAACCTCCCCAAACCCATTCCCATAAAAGGCCTTATGGGTAAGGCAGTTAAATCGCTCATCATAAAAGCGATGGATAAAAGTCTTAGCGAGAATATTCCAGTCCTCATAAAACTTACCACCGATAACATAACTCGGCTCAAGACAACGGTTTTAACGGAGAGCGGCGAAGACTGGATTAGCACGAATATGGCACTCTGCGCACATTTCACGGCTTTAATAGCAAAACTCAGCTATCGGGATGAGATTACGGCCGACATGCAAATCGGACAGTTATTGGATTTACGCAATCGCTATTTCGAAGACATATCCAATACGCAATCACAATTTGTCGGCAATGCAATCCTCATCCATATTGATAAAGCGTCTTTCCCTGATGGCCTCCAGAACACATCTCGTGGCGCTTTGGCTCAATACTTTAAAAACCGTCAATCTCGAACAGATGCTAGTGATGTTAAGACCCGCCTAAACTTGCTCTCTGACTGCCTGCGTCACGGATATACAAACCCAGAACTGGATGTTAAAAACCCCATTATCTCTCTGAACAATCAGAGCAAGATGAACATCTATGATATCGCCTTTGACGAACAAATTCCAAAACGCATCTACCCGCAAGATGTGGGTGATAATATCATGTTTTTCCCTGCCAGTGATGGCGGTGTCGAAATTTACATTCGAGATATCGTAAATCCACAGGGACAACGAAAACTGCTTTTACCCGAGTGGCAAGCTCGCATTTTTGATTTCTGATCGCTTGACTCATACGCAGGCATAGTCTTTTCTGAACGCTGTTCGGAAAGTCATAATAAAATTGCATGGGGAATATAAAATGAACAATAAAAAAACGGCCTTTATCACAGGCGCTGCGATGGGCATGGGCGCTATGAAAGCCAATAAGTTAGCCGAACGTGGATGGCAGGTTTTTGCAGGTGTTCTACCCGGAGCCAATACATCAGAATTAAATACATCTGAAAATATAATAGTCGTTGAACAAGATGTGACCTCTGACGCGTCCGTTAAGGCCAGCGCTAAAACCGTTGAGAAGCATCTTGGAGATCGCCCATTGGATCTATTAATTAATAATGCCGGAATTGCCAATAAAGGTACAGGCCCCGTTGAAGGCATCAATATGGAGGAGATAAAATTCCTGTTTGAGGTCAATACATTTGGCCCGATGCGCGTTTGCCAAGCTTTCCTCCCCATGATCCGCAGAGGCGCAGGCAGCTCTCGCATTATCAATTTCGCCTCCGGCGCAGTGCGAGCCAACCCTGTTTGCTCGGGCAGTTACAATATGTCCAAA
>CAYYMI010000061.1:0-13281 GCA_964472905.1 uncultured Hellea sp.
ACCCGCACAGATGACACGCGTCAGTCTGAACTTTTAAGCATTCAAAAACTGATGCAATCAGGTGACTTTGATAGCGCTTTAAAGCAATTAGACGACATCTTGAGAGGGGATGAGAACTTCGCAGATGCGCTTTATATGAAAGCGGCCTGTCTTAGATATTTGAAACGACCAGAACAGGCTTTCGAGACTCTTGAAGCGCTCAAGTCTATAGTGCCAGAGTTTGGCCGTGCGTTTCAAGAGGAAGGTCATCTTTATCGTGCGGCCGGAGACAAGAAAAAAGCGCTCAACGCTTTTAAGCTCGCTTGTCAATTTAACCCCGTATTGACGAGCAGTTGGAATGCGCAAGCTGAATTATTACGGGATTTAAACGGCAATGAGAATGAAATTAATGTTGCATTAGCGCAAGTTGATCGCATTAAATATCTTCCTAAAGAAGTGGTCGCGGCCACACATTACCTAGCAGAAAAACGGCTTATTAAAGCGGAAAATTTGTGCCGTCATTTTTTAAAATCAAACCCTAAAAATACGGATGCGATGAGACTTTTAGCTGAAATTGCTGAAAGTTTCGGGGCTATGGAAGAGGCTGAGTTTTTATTAGAAAGCGCTGTTGAATTTGAACCTGGCCTCGTTCAATTGCGTCTAGATTATTTGCAAATTTTACGACGCCGACAGAAATTACAAAGCGCTTATGAGCAAGCTGAATATTTGTATGATCGTGACTCTAATAATACGACCTTCCAGGCTCAGATGGCCATATGTCATATGCAATTAGGGGATTATGAAAAATCAATACAGCTCTTCGAAACAGTCAAACAGCAAGAGCCAAATAATTTTGCCAACCTAACATCTTTAGGACATGCTTTAAAAACGAGTGGGAAAAATGAAGCTGGCATTCAGAATTACAGGCAAGCTTACAAAGCAAACCCCACACATGGTGAGGCTTATTTTTCACTCGCTAATCTGAAAACTTATAAGTTCGCAGAAACAGAAGTGAATGACATGTTGGCGCAAGTTGCGTCAAAAGATTTAACTTATCGCGATCGAATCCATTTCTTATTTGCTCTCGGAAAGGCCCATGAGGATCGGAAAGATTATCAAAAATCTTTCGAATTTTACAAACAAGCTAACGATCTTGGGCGTAAGCAAATGCGTTATGATTCCGAGAAAATGAGCATCGGATTAGCGGGGCAAATGGAAGTCTGCACATCAGATTTATTCGAGGCTCAGTCTGGCAAAGGGTGTTTAGCACCTGATCCTATATTTATTGTGGGTTTGCCGCGCGCTGGGTCGACTTTGCTCGAGCAAATTATAGCGTCGCATAGTCGGGTTGATGGAACACAAGAATTAGGAAATATATTATCCTTAGCCCATACATTACGGGGGCGAGGGAGAACAGCTGAGACCTCACAATACCCAAAGGTCTTACACAAACTATCTGGCGAAAAACTGACACAATTAGGTGAAAAATTTATAGACGATACGCGGATACATCGCGGAGATGCGCCGTTCTTTATTGATAAGATGCCGAACAACTTCCGGCATATCGGTCTAATTCATCTCATATTACCTAATGCGAAAATAATCGATGCGCGCCGCCATCCTATGGCATGTTGTTTTTCAGGTTTTAAGCAGCATTTTGCGGAAGGCCAAGAATTCACTTATGGTCTAGAACAAATTGGAAAATATTATCGCGATTATGTTGCTTTAATGGACCATTGGGACAAGTTTCTACCCAATAAAGTTCTGCGTGTTCAATATGAAGACGTTGTTGCAGATACCGAAACACAAGTGCGCCGTATTTTAGACTATCTTGAATTGCCCTTTGAACAGGCCAGTGTGGATTTTCACAAATCAAAGCGCTCGGTAAGAACACCCAGTTCGGAACAGGTCCGGCAACCTATATTTAAGTCTGGTCTTGAACAATGGCGCAATTTCGAGCCTTGGCTTAATCCCTTAAAAGAAGCCTTGGGGGAAGACGTTTTAAAACGCTATCCGATCAAATCGATTTCATGACTTATAGCAAAAATGATAAGCTTGAAAAAGTATATGCTGCGAAGACGGATGCCCAACGTCGTCAGGCTTATAATGATTGGGCAGCCAGTTATGATATTGATGTAAGCTCATTTGGAATTCAGCTTCCTTATGTTGGGGCAAGTGTTTTTGCGCGCCATGTCTCATTCGGCATGGGACCTATTCTCGATGCGGGCTGTGGAACTGGTATGCATAGCTTGCCTTTAAAATTGATGGGCTATCATAACTTTCACGGTATCGATTTGTCTGAGGGCATGATCGAAATTGCACGTCAGCGGCACATTTACGATAGTTTACAAACAATGGCCTTGGGTGGCCCTTTGGGCTTTGAGGATGATCAATTTTCAGTAACTTATTCTATTGGGTGTTTGGCCCCGGGAAATGCGCCTCCAAATAGTTTGGATGAATTTATACGTGTGACCCAACCAGGCGGGCTAATCATATGGTCGACGCATGGGCATATCAATTCCCAAACACAGCTTTATCATGATTACAGGGCTAGGTTATCAGAAGAAAAACTATGGTCTTTGAAATTTGAAACGCCTGCATTTGTATCCATGCCGAATGGAGATTCTAATATCAAACATGCCATTTACGTTTATCGTGTGAGCTAAAGGAGAGTTTTATGAGTCATCAAATTATGTCAGTCGAGGCGATACATTCACTCGCTACAAAAACCCTCGCCTCATTTGGCGCAGATGAATTAAATGCCGGTGCTGTTGCTGATATTATAACAATGGCCGAACGTGATGGGTGTGTGTCTCATGGCTTGTTTCGGTTACCGGGTTATGTGGCTACGTTAAAGAGCGGCAAAGTGAATGGCAAGGCAAGACCTACTGTAACTAAATTAGCGCCTGCAGTTGTACAGGTGAATGGACATAACGCCTTTGCGCCTACGGCATTACAAGTTGGACGGCCAGCCTTAATAGAAGCGGCAAAAACATGCGGCGTTGCCATTATGCCCCTGATAGGCATTCATCATTTTGCGGCGCTTTGGACAGAATTAGAACCAGTGTGTGACGCGGATCTCGCGGCCTTTGCCTGTACATCTTATAAACCTTCCGTTATTCCTGCTGGTGGTAAGAAGGCTTTATTTGGCACAAATCCAATTGCCTTTGGGTGGCCGCGAAAAGGCAAAGCGCCGATGGTATTTGATATGGCCACGTCTGTTATGGCGCGCGGTGAAGTCGGGGTAGCAGCGCGCGATGGTCACACCTTACCAGAAGGCGTAGGCGTTGATGCTGATGGCAATCCAACAACTGACCCTAATGAAATCCTTAAAGGCGCGTTGATGACATTTGGTGGCTATAAAGGTTCCTCATTGTCGATGATGGTTGAATTACTATCTGGCGCGATGATCGGCGAGAGCTTCAGTTTCGAAGCGGCAGAGCGCGATAATAATGATGGCGGCCCACCTCAAGGCGGAGAGTTTTTAATGGCCATTGATCCTTCGCTTGTGCGCGGAGATGAGGGGTGGGGTAATCACGCTGAAGGCTTTTTTGATAAAATTTATGAACAGGATGGAACTC
The DNA here is from genome assembly GCA_964472905.1 of uncultured Hellea sp. Taxonomy (GTDB): domain Bacteria; phylum Pseudomonadota; class Alphaproteobacteria; order Caulobacterales; family Maricaulaceae; genus Hellea. The sequence continues at coordinate 3,561 of CAYYMI010000061.1, forward strand.
GCTTACCGGGTGACAGACGTTTATCAAACCGCGCAAAACATGATAAAGAAGGCGTAGAGGTTTCGCAAATCATACTTGATAAAATTAGCGCGTTATAATGCAGCCTGTGACGAGTTTTAAACGTATCGTCTTGTTGATTTATACTTCTAAATAAGACCGCATTATGAGACTTCAAAGATGAAGCAGAACAAGGTAGTCCATTAGAGGACAAAGGATAGATTTATGACAGATATTTACGGTAGCTTGATAAACGGTGAATGGGATACGTCCGGCCCTCAAACGCCTAACATCAATCCATCTGATATTTCAGATATAATCGGTCATACGGCATCAGCCTCCAGCTCTCAGGTTGAGGACGCTATTGCGGCCGCACGCGCGGCGCAACCGGCTTGGGACGCCGTAAAACTGGAAGAAAAGAAAAACATGCTCCACGCCATCGGTCAGGAGTTGATTGACCGTTGCGATGAAATTGGCACGATACTCTCACGCGAAGAAGGAAAACCTTTTGGGGAAGGGCGCGGCGAAACATTTCGCGCAGGTGAATTTTATCAATATTATGCCGCCGAATGTTTACGTCAAATTGGCGAGAGCGCGGCCTCTGTTCGTCCTGGCATAAATATCGAGATATCGCGCGAACCTATTGGCGTTGTTGGATTAATAACGCCGTGGAATTTTCCAATTGCGATTGCGGCGTGGAAAATGGGCCCTGCATTGGCTTATGGCAATACGGTTGTTTTAAAACCTTCTGAAGTCACACCTGCAACGGCGCATGTGTTGGCCGAAGTCCTCGATAAACATTTACCCAAAGGTGTCTTTAACATGGTTCAAGGCGGCGGTGACGTCGGAGCGGCTTTATCCTCTGGCAAAATCGACGGTGTGTCCTTTACGGGTTCTGTGGCGACAGGACGCAAAATTGCTCAGTCGGCTATTCAGAATATGGCACGCATTCAATGTGAAATGGGCAGTAAGAACCCAATCGTTATTATGGACAATGCCGATATGGATATTGCGGTGGCGCAATCTATTCACGGAGCTTTTGGGGCGTCAGGTCAGAAGTGCACGGCGTCTTCGCGTCTGATGGTTCATGAAAAAATTCATGACGAATTTGTTGATAAACTCAGTAAAGCTGCTCAAGCCAAGAAAGTTGGTCATGCCTTAGAAGAGGGGACGGAGTTGGGCCCTGTTGTTTCAGAAAACCAAATGGATAAAATCTTAGACTATATGCAACTTGCCAAGGATGAAGGCGGTGAATTGGTCACTGGGGGCGAGCGCCTTAAGCGTGACAAAGAGGGCTATTACCTCTCGCCCACAATTTTCACAGGCACTAAAAATGATATGCGAGTGAACCGCGAAGAAATTTTTGGCCCCATGACCTGTGTTCAGAAAATCAACTCTTATGAAGAAGGGCTTGCGATTGCCAATGATACAGAATTTGGCTTGGCCGCGTCGATAATGACGAGCAACCTCAAAGAGGCCGAACATTTCAAACGTAATGCAAGATTTGGTAGCGTCTTGGTTAATCTCGCCACAGCAGGGCTTGACTATCATGTGCCCTTTGGCGGACGAAATTCGTCTAGCTATGGGCCGCGTGAGCAAGGCATGCACGCGAAGGATTTTTACACGATTATGAAAACGGCCTATACGAACCCCGGTTAAACCATGCTGATTATTGACGCTCTACAATATGTAAACTGGACTCGCGAGCTTTTCGAAGAGGCGAAAGCCGGCGGGGTCAATGCTATTCATGTCACAATCGCTTATTGGGAAAATACGCGTGACTCCCTAGAAAATATAGGCGATTGGCGAAAGCGGTTTCGGGATTATGCTGATCTGATTATGCCCGTGCATCAAGCCTCAGATATATTAGCCGCTCAAAAATCAGGAAAAATTGGAATTATTTTTGGTTTCCAAAACTGCTCCCCTATCGAAGATGATTTACGCATGGTCGAAACGCTCCATGATCAAGGCGTTCGGATTATGCAGCTTACCTATAACAATCAAAGTTTGCTGGCTACGGGATGCTATGAAGACGGCGATAGCGGCGTGACGCGTTTTGGCCGCGAAGTCATCAAAGAGATGAACCGTGTGGGCATGATCATTGATATGTCTCACAGCGCAGAGCACTCAACCCTACAAACCATCGAGCTTTCCAAGCGCCCAATTGCCATTACTCATGCCAACCCCTTGAGCTGGCATGAAGCCTTGCGCAATAAATCAGATACCGTTCTTAAAGCGCTGAGTGAGAGCGGTGGTATGCTTGGCTTTTCTATGTATCCGTTTCATCTCAATAATGGTCCTGACTGCAAACTGGATGATTTTTGCGGCATGATAATGGATACGGCTGAACTGATGGGGATAGATCATATCGGCATTGGGTCTGACCTTTGCCAAAACTGGGGCTATGAGACTTTGGAATGGATGCGCTCTGGTAAATGGACGTTCAAACCTGATTACGGAGAGGGAAGCGCGTCGAACGCAGATTGGCCGCGTCAACCCGATTGGTTTAAAAGCAGTCAAGATTTTGGCAATATCGCGGAGGGTCTAACGTCAAAAGGCATGTCGCAAAACGATGTTGAAAAAGTCATGGGACTGAATTGGCTTAACTTTTTTGATGACGGCTTCGCTGGACAGGCGTGATGCTAGAACCACAACAACACATTAGTGGCGATGCGGATCTCATATTCCGCCCTGCAAATGTGGTTATGGACCTCAATCGATTGGGGACGCTTTATCCATACCCTCTGAGTTTTATGCGGTGCCTTATGCGCCGTATTATGCGGGAACAATGGCGCATTATACCCACAATTTTTGATCTCGATAAAGACGGGTATGGGGATGTGGTCTATGAGGTCACCACGCCTCACAATACCTATAGCTACGTTATTTTTTCTAAGTTTCTCGATCCTGATAAACGCAGTGACCGCGTGATCGCCGAAGATTGGGATATGACAGTGACGCTCTGTCACGGAAGCGTTGATAAAGAGAGATTGGACTTTTTACGCGCCAATGTTCCGCTCCAGGAAATGGGCCGTGTTGATCCGAACTGTTTTGTCCTCTCTCGAGCCAATAAGAGCGTGAGAAATTATAATTATGTCATCGAGTCCTTAGCCAAGGGAGACCAGCCCGACCTCGACGCCATGGCAAAGGTTGGTTATCTATACAGGACAACGGCCGTCTATGGCAGCGGCAAATTCGGCATGGCTGATTGGGAGAAAGTCAAAACAAAATATACAGACTTTGCCAGCCCGTTTGCAGCGGAGATGTTCTCTTGTTTTCTTATTCGGCATTTTAGTTTGGAGCAGGCGGATTGGGTTGCAAAACACCGTAGCCCGAAAACAGCAGTTCCCATGGATAATGCGATTAAGCGTTATGTTGGTATAGGCAATGCGACAGGTCTTGGCATGGCGCCTTATCTGATTAATCACCCGCTGCTTATCGCAAACTGGATTGAGATTAGAGAGACGGCTCTAGCACGTATCTTGGCGTCTGGAGAGCCAACGATTGAGAAACGCGGTCATTTTGAATGTTATATCTTGAAAGCGATGCAGCATCTGGACGAAATATCAACAGATAATACCGAACAAAATGCCATAAATGCGAGAGCGCGAGATGAGATAGAAAAATGTCTATCATGGTGCCGAGAAGCGGGCACGCAAATCTCTGACTGGTCAGTTTTGACAGGCTATGCCGCCGGGAACTTTGGCATTGAAACGCAAGAACTCATTAATGCATTGCTCTGTGAATTGTACCCTGAGCTAATCTACGACCTCGAAGACAAGCTGAACATAACAGAGCGCTATGAGATGACACCTCACATGAAAATATCAGAGCTGAAACGCCTTATAGAGCGCGATTATGATTGGGCTTTAGCTTATGATTTTGAAGACCGCTCATCCCTGGCGACATTTTGGTATAGGTCGGAAGAAAAGCAAGAACCCCGCCTTGGAAAAAGGTTTGAAGAACCAGGTGCAGACAAAGAAATGATGATGTGCATCGCGCGCGATGTTAGCCAATGTTATCAAGACCTGGGTAGCTTCGAAGACAATGAAGGTGATAAGTCGACAGCCCATTTTGCCTTTAGCCATCCAGAGCACCGTTACATTATTCGCCGTATTCAAACCATGAGCAAGACGCGTTACGGAGATATCCGATCAAATTTATTAGATGCAGATGTCCTCCCTATCCATTTACTGCGATGTAAGCTTTCCTTTTTCGGAGTCAGCAAATTTGACCCACGCTCTAAAATGTGGGTTCGAAATACGATGTTCCAAGGCGCGCCTCTCGTCTCCGATATCGGAGATGACGTCGGAGATCATTGGTGCTTTCCCATTCGGCCAGAGATTTGATGGCGGGCTCTATTACGCTATCGCATAATGAGCTCAAAGCGCTCCTAAGCCGAACATTTGAAGCTCTCTATGGACATAAGAGAGATTATTCCGACATGGCGGATTGCGTATTATGGCTGGAATGCCATGGCCATGATGGTGTTTACCAATTGGTACAAGCTTTACCTAATTTACAGACAAAAAATTTACCCAATCCAACACACTCGAAGCTAGCGGTTAATCAACATGTGGTTGATGGAAAAGGACATAGTTTGTTTTGCCTGGTGCAATCAATCTGTGAGTTGGCTTTGTTTTATGCCCAAGAAAATAATTACTCGCGAATAGATGTCACGAATGTATTGGACACTCGACCTCTCTTAGGTGTTTTAAGCTATGCGGCGTCTCAAGGTTTTGCAGCGCGGGTTGTATATGATGGTGTTATTGCGACAATTAACAAAGGCGATAAATGCCCCACGATTATAGCGATTGATAAAACGGGCCCGAAAGGGTTAATCTGCGCGCAATTACAGTCTGAATTACCTGAATTGAAAGGGAAAGAGGGCTCTGTACTGATGACTCCTGCGACCCAGAAAGAGGCCTACCACGCGAGCTTGCAGCATGGTTTAACTCTAAAACGCACCCATTATGAGACTCTCAACAAAGTTGCCAATGAAATTTTAGTCGAGGCAACGGAAGCCTCACGCCGAGGTGCCGGGGAATAGATGAGATTTTAACGACCAAAAAGGGTGGTGTATTGGCCCGAATTTTGGCGCCAAGGTTTGGATATGCTGTCGCGGCATTCTTTCCCCAAATCACAGAAATGATAATTGAAAGTAACATCAAGATTCTTAACAGTTTCAATAACACTGAGAGGTTCCCAGCCTCTGGTGAGATGGCGGAGCTCGCCCAACGGCTTGAGAGACATTGTGAATACCGACGTCCATTAAGATGCCTGCATCCAGATTATTCAGATTCAAAAGATGTGAAACAATGGGATAAGCAATCATAGCAATTGTAGAGAGAACCGTAATGGCAGTAACAGTTATCGCCAGTTCTTCGTTTCGGGTTTCACAATTATCTAGAGCGGCGCAGATTGCGGTAGCTAGTAAACTTTACTCATGAGGAGCCTTTCGTGCTATCCGGTTGGTTTTCTGGGAGAGCTTTCTCGAACGCGGGCAGAGCCGAGCATTTTTTATTGATAGCGTGGATTAGGGGAAAATCAGCTATATCAACACCAAAACGAACACCGTTGTAGATTTGTGGAATCAGCACGCATTCAAAATAACCTGGAACCTGATTAACAACGAATTTGTAATCATCCATAGACAACATGGCTTCTACTTTTGATAAACCGTCTGCGATCCAATGCGCTGCCCAAGCCTTCACACCTGTGTCGTCCTGATCGTATTCACCACGTATAAATTTCAATACACGAAGATTTTGTATGGGGGCCGTATCGCTGGCAATAATGCAAGCTAATGCAATAACGTATGCACGCTTGATTGAATCTTTAGGCAGCAATTCAGGGCTCCTAAACGCTCCATCTAGGTAATCAAGAATAGCTAGAGACTGCGTTAGGCGCGATCCGTCCGAGAGCTCAAGCATTGGCACAAGGCCTTGCGGGTTTTTAGCCAGATATTTCTGTGAGCGATGTTCTACTTCCTGTAAGTTTACAGGGATATACTCATATCCAGTGCCTTTTAGATTAAGGGCGATACGCACACGATAACTTGCAGATGATCGCCAATATCCGTAGAGTTTCATCATTAGGCGTTATATTTCTCGACGTGGTTTTCAATACGGCCAAAGATAGAATTTCCGTCCGCATCTTTCATTTCGATTCCAACCTTATCACCAAACTTCATAAAGGGAGTTCTAAATTCACCTGTCTGGATTTTTTCAATCATACGTATTTCAGCTATGCAGCTATAGCCAACGCCGCCATCTTCTATCTTTTTGCCTTCGCCGCCCTCAAACTTATTAGAGACAGTGCCTGAGCCGATGATAGAGCCTGCGCAAAGGTACCGTGTCTTGGCGGCGTGAGAGACAAGCTCTGCCATGTTAAAGGTCATATCGGTTTTGACATTGGCTTTGCCAAATGGCACGCCGTTATAATCGACGAGTAGCGGCAAATCGATCGTGGAGTTCTCCCATGTATCACCAAGCTCATCAGGCGTAATAGCCACAGGAGAGAACGCACTTGAGGCTTTGCCTTGAACAAAACCGAAGCCCTTACGCAGTTCATTGGGGATGAGACCGCGAAATGAGACATCATTGACAAGCATGAGGAGTTTAATATGATTTTCAGCTTCTGAAGCAGGTATACCCATAGGCACGTCATCGGTGATAACCGTAATCTCTGCTTCCATATCGATGCCGTAAGACAGATCAGCGGCTTCAATCGCGTCACGAGGCCCTATAAAGGTATCGGAACCACCTTGATACATGAGCGGGTCAGAGTAAAAACTTTCAGGAACTTCGGCGCCTCGAGCCTTGCGGACAAGCTCAACGTGATTGAGATAAGCTGAACCGTCCATCCATGTATAAGCACGCGGCAGAGGCGAGGCGCATGCTGCCTGATTAAACTCAAATGTGATAAGCGATTTATGTCCAGCATTGAGCTTATCATATAGGGTTTTCAATTGTGGCTCAGTGGTAGTCCAATTATCTAATGCGGCTTGAAGCGTAGGGGCGATATAATCAGCGAATGTAGCTGTTGCAAGATCACGTGAGACGACAATCAAACGGCCATCTCGGCCATTTTTGATAGATGCAAGTTTCATAGCTTAGCTTTCGTTTTTGATTTTTTCATGAAGCCAAGCAGCATGGCGAGGGGCTTTTTTCGTTTCGCTCCATTCTTCGAGCATGGCTGGCGCAACATCATGCAGCTGTTTCATTTGCTCGGGCGTATGGATATCTGCGGCAAATTCCAAACGGTGCCCATTCGGATCGAAGAAATAAATACTCTTAAATATACCGTGATGGGTCGGACCTAGAACGTCTATGCCATTAGCTTCTAAGTGGGCTTTGGCTTCCAATAATTTATCCATGTTCTCAAGACGCATAGCAATATGCTGAACCCAAACCGGGGTATTTTGATCACGGTCCATATCAGGCTGCTCAGGCAGCTCAAAAAACGCCAAAACATTATCATTTCCCGCATCCATGAAGATGTGCATATATGGATCATACGCACCTGTGGAGGGCACATGATCTTCAGCGATTGCCAGCTGAAAATCCATACCGAGAATCCCATTATAAAACTCGACTGTTTCCTTCGCATCTTTGCAGCGATAGGCAACGTGGTGAAAACCTTTAATGGATGGCTTACTCATTGTCTGGCCACCTCTAATACCCCTCTGTCAATCTGGTCGCGTTCAATTGACTCAAACAGAGCTTTGAAATTTCCTTCGCCAAAGCCGTCTTTAAAATCGCCTTTGCGTTGGATGAACTCAAAGAAAACGGGCCCGATCTTGGGTTCGGCAAATATTTGTAATAAGAGACGAGGCTGACCGCCTTCTGTGGTGCCATCCAGTAAGATGCCGCGGGTTTTTAGGCCTGCCTCATCTTCGCCGTGGCCTGGCAAACGTTCACTGAGCATATCGTAATATGTGTCGGGAGGCGCGGTCATCAGGTCCACACCGCCCTTGCGTAATTTATCAACGCTTGAATACAGATCATCACAAGACAGAGCAATATGTTGAATACCTTCGCCGCGATGCTCAAGCAGATATTCTTGTATCTGGCCTTTCCCGTTTTCACCCTCTTCATTCAGCGGAATTCTGATTTTCCCATCTGGTGCGGTCAAGGCGCGGCTGGTCAGGCCTGTATACTCACCTTTAATGTCGAAGTAACGGATTTCACGAAAGTTAAATAGGCGCTCATAATATTCTGCCCAATAATCCATACGGCCTTGATAAACATTATGGGTCAAGTGATCGACAATGTTAAACCCATAGCCCGCAGGGTTTTGATCCACGCCTTCAATCTCAACAAAGTCGATATCGTAGATGTTAAGATCATCGCCATAACGGTCAATAAGATATATGACTGCGCCGCCAATACCCCGAATGGCTGGTATAGACAGTTCCATAGGTCCTGGATGATTTTTAACAGGCTCAGCTCCGCGTTTAATGAGTTCTGCGTAGGCTTTCCCAGCATCTTTGACCCTAAATCCCATCCCGCACGCTGACGGCCCGTGTTCACGGCAAAAATAACCCGCAGGTGATTTTTCTTCATAATTGGTGATGAGATTAATGCCGCCCTGACGCCATAAATCAACATCTTTAGAGCGGTGGGTTGCAACCTTCGTAAATCCCATTGTCGAGAAGACTTTTTCAAGGTGGCCCCGTTCAGGCGCTGAAAACTCGATAAATTCAAAACCGTCCAAGCCAATAGGGTTTTCGAAAAGGTCTGACATTGTAAGCTCCTGATGACACCTCAATATATCGTTGTGATAACAACTAACATAATAATGTTGTCATCACAACCTTTTTATTGCAAACTCATTTCATGAGCGATCATCCTATAACCAAGTTAGAAACTTATTGGCCTTATCAAGCTGTCGTATTAGCTGATCTCGTTAGTCGCCATACAAATTCAATTTTAAAATCTAACGGCTCGCTCAACTTAAGTCAGTGGCGAGTGTTGGCCGCAATAGCTAATCAGCAAGGATGCACTTCCGCACAGGTCGTAGCCATCACCCCTATGGATAAAGGCATTGTAAGTCGGGCGACATCAACGCTCGTAAAAAATGGATTAGTTAGTAAAAAAGAAGACCCGTTTGATCGCCGTCAATCTCAGTTGTTCTTAACTGAAGAAGGCCTACTAGAGTATAACAGTGTAAATGGTGCCCTTCGAAAGGCAATTAAACAGGTCAAGACACCAGAAACATTCAATGAAAATATGTTGAAACAAATTGAAGGTATGTTGGACATTATGTCGGTTAAGTAATAGTTGCGTGAAAGCAGTATTATTGCCTTCTGCTTATTCGTAAAATATATCCGTGTTCGCCTGCTCATAATATCGCTCTATCTTTAACTCAGTTGTAATATCCAAAGTTTGAGTTCAGAGATAATTCGTATAACGAAGTTAGTGCTATGCAATTTGTATACTAAGTAAATTCAACGACGCTTAATTATATCGGTAGATCCTACTTACATGATCCTTGAGATGATTGTTTCTGCGATCATTAATAAAGGTGGCAGTCCCTCAAAAGAAGCCCTGCCTTATCTGTTATGATTGTCATAATAAGGTGTTTGAGAGTGGACGTTTTTGATTCGCCTCACATCAGCATATGTTTTGATTTTATTCAAAAGATACTAAGATCACGATTTGTACCTATGTGTCCAGCCCCTTTTTTATGTACCATTTTGATGTAAGGTTTCAGGTATAGG
>CAYYMI010000062.1:0-13270 GCA_964472905.1 uncultured Hellea sp.
TCTTACCTGTCCCAGAATACGAAAACATATGTACGTCTCCACACCAAGATAAACGTGACCCCAAGGACCCAGAGCAAGCTCTAAGCCGATAGCGGGCGCATATCCCGTGTTTCAACGATTTGAATATTAAGGCCGCCCGAGTTCGTGAGGATTAAGTTTTTTGATTTTTTTTAAGTGAGGATTAATCGGGTAAGATACGGATAAATCTAAACCCCTCATCCGGCCTTCGGCCACCTTCTCCCTCAGGGAGAAGGAAGAGTTCATCATCCCTCTCCTTTAGGGAGAGGGTGTCTAGAGCGTTTTGAAAAAAACGCGGAAGACGGGTGAGGGGTTCCATAACTCCCGTTCATCCCTTAGGCTTCTATCATGGCCCAAGCCCCAAAAACCCAATTCGCGCGGCACCTGCGAAAATCGCAGACCGAGGCCGAGCGGCTCTTATGGCAAGCGCTCCGCGGCCGTCGTTGCGGGGGCTATAAATTTCGTCGCCAAGTGCCCAAGGATAAATATATCGTCGACTTTATCTGCGAGTCGCAAAAACTCATCGTCGAAGTTGACGGCCCCACTCATCAAGAGGCCCAAGACTATGACGCCGCCCGCACCCAAGTTCTGGAACGACTCGGCTACACCGTCATGCGGCTAGCCAATGAAGACTGCTTTGACGATATGGACGCCAGCGTCGAGGCTATCTGGCAAGCGTTGGAAAATGCGCGGCCTTAAGGTGGTTCAATACAGATAAATCTAACCACCTCATCACATGCATTTGCTATGGTAGTCCCCCTCTCCCATAGGGAGAGGGTGCTCCGAAGGAGCGGGTGAGGGGTTCCGATATTTCGTAAGAATAAGGACGACTACAATATTGCGATTTTATCTTTTACACCTATGTTGAAGCAATGGATAAGTTACAATCTAAAATGTTGTTTGAAAAAGGTTCAAGTGCTTGGAATGCTTACAGGGATGATGACTTAAATAATAATCCTGATTTATCAGATGTTGATTTCGAATCTGAACTACATGACTACAAATCAATTTACGACCTTCCTACATTTTACGATTATGATTTGTCGAAAATGATGCTGAATAGGATAACTGCACGGAACTCCACATTTGTTAATTGTAATTTTTCAGGAAGTCATCTTTCTGGCTCTGATTTATGTTTTTCTCAGTTTATGAATTGTGATTTTTAAAATGTTTCAATGCGCGTTAGCAGGATAGGTTCAGCTGAATTTGTAGATTGTGATTTTTCTGGAGCAGATATGTCATACTGTTCAGCAGAAGAAACTAGTTTTGTTGGTTCAAAATTTATTAAAACGATCCTAAATCATATGAGTTTAGTTAAATCAGATTTTAGCAATACAATAATTGACCATGCGCGAGTATATGGAATTTCCGCATGGGATTTGATTTTAGAAGGAAGTCAACAAAACAATATTTACATACAAGAAGAGGATGTAAAAATTACGGTACCTTCTATTGAGCTCGCGCAATTTATATCATTGCTAATTACTAATTCTAAAGTGCGAGATTTTATTGATACCATAACATCCAAGATGGTGCTAATCTTAGGTAGGTTCTCTAGTGATAGAAAACCCATATTAGATAAAATAAAAAAAGAAGTGCAGGAAAAAAATTATCTTCCCGTAATTTTTGATTTTGATGGACCAAGCAACCGGGATCTAACTGAAACAATAGTTACACTGGCCTCGCTTTCGAAATTTGTTATTGCCGACATTTCAAGTCCCAAAAGTATTCCTCAAGAACTTCATAGTATTATACCTAATTTTCCATCATTGCCTGTTCAGCCGTTAATAGTTGAAGGACAAAGAGAATATGGAATGTTTGAGCATTTTGACAAATACCCTTGGGTTTTGGATAAAATAATATATTCGGAAAATGATGTTCCTACAATGGTCGACCAGATAACATCTAATTGCGAGCTTTATCTCAACAATAAATGAACTCGGAGAGGTAACTCACCCATCCCCCATCCCCATAAACCCGCACGCCATAATGTGCATTTGCTTCGGCTTATCCCGTGTCAGGTTAGACCCCCGCTATTGCAAATGCACGGCGGTGGAATTGCTCTGAGGGGTTAGGTCTTGGGTCGTGCATTTTTGTGAACAAAATTGCACGGCTTGGGCTAGTGCAATTCCACTATTGCAATCCCACTACCCCATTGCCTCCAACTCTTCATGCGAGTAAACCCCACCTTATGTCTGGTATTTTATATGTAGCTCTGGGCGGGGCGTTGGGGGCGAGTTTTCGCTATGTCCTCGGGCTTTTTGCGGCGCGCACGCTGGGGCCTGATTATCCTTACGGCACACTTGCGGCCAATGTGTTGGGCGGGTTTTTAATGGGGATACTCGCGGGGTGGCTCGCGGTGAAGGTATCGGCGAGCTCAACCAGCGCGGAAAATATGCGCCTGTTTTTGGGCGTTGGCCTGCTGGGCGGCTTTACGACCTTTAGCTCTTTCTCGCTTGAGGCCTTTCGCATGCTGGAGAGCAAAGCTTATGGCGCCTTTGCGGGCTATGTGGGCGGCTCTGTTGTGCTCGCCATTGGCGCGCTGATCATCGGGATGATGATTGCGCGAAAGGTCTTTGCCTGATAGGTGCCCGCCAAAGAGTAGGAATCTATGTCAGGTGTTCAACAGATAACGGTGGACGAGACCGATGGCGGCTCGCGCCTTGACCGGTGGTTTAAGCGTCAATTCCCGCATATCCCCCATGGCAAGGTCGAGAAGCTCCTGCGCACCGGACAATTGCGTGTGGATGGGAAACGCGCCAAGGGCAATCTGCGCATAGAGGGCGGGCAAATCGTGCGCGTGCCGCCTCTGCCAGACCCATCAGAAGTTAAAACAAAACGCCCTGTCTCGGATAAAGACACCGCCTTTATGCGCGGCCTTGTGATTTATGAAGATGATGACCTCATCGCGCTGAATAAGCCCCACGGCATTGCGGTGCAGGGGGGGAGCAAAACCACGCGCCATATTGACGGGATGCTCCCTGCGCTGGGCGAGGGTTGCCGCCTTGTCCATCGTCTGGATAGGGATACGACGGGGGTGTTATTGGTGGCGAAAAACGCGCGCGCCGCGAAATGGGCCGGCCGCGCGTTTCAATCGCGCCGCGCGGAGAAGATTTATTGGGGCATTACCAATGGCGTGCCCAAACCCACGGGCGGGGAGATTAAAGGTTATATGGCCAAGGGGCGGCTCGATAACCGCTTTGGCAATAAGCATGAAGGCAAAGAGGTGATGGAGGCGGTGCGCCACGGCACGTCCGGCGCCAAACATGCGCGCACGCTTTATGATTGCGTGGCCAAGGCGGGACAGCGCGCGGCCTGGGTGGTGATGCAGCCGCTTACGGGGCGCACGCATCAGCTTAGGCTGCATATGCAGCTCTTAGGCGCGCCGATTGCGGGCGATCCTAAATATATGACGGATAGGCCGCTGCCGGGCGGGCTAGAGAATAAGCTGCATTTACATGCGCGGCGGCTGACATTACCGCGCGAGGGACAAGAGGATTTGGTCTTCGAAGCGCGCCTGCCGGGCCATATGGACCGCGCCTTCGAGATGATGGGCTTTGAAGGAGACGGCGAAGTTGATTGGGACGAGCTGGCCTTATGAGTTCTCCTGCCGTCATAAAGAGCATTTACCAAAAATATCAAAATAAGGCCTATGTCGAGGCGGAAATAGATATTCGAAATCTACTCGCCCATAGCCCTCAGAATCATGACGCTTTAAGGCTCGGGGCGCTAACGGCTCTCGCGCTGAACCAAGTTGTGACGGCCCAGACCCGCATGCAACAGGCCTGTGCCAATGTCCAAATGACGGCGGAGATGCACAATAGTTGGGGTAATATTTACAAGGCGGCTGAGGAGTGGTCGCAAGCCGAAGAGGCTTATAAGGCGGCGATAAAGCTGGACTCTGATTATGCGCCCGTCCGGCATAATCTCGTGGATCTTCTGGTAATGTCTGGACAGGTTGATCGCGCAGTTGTTGAAATTGACAGACAAGCCAAAGCTTATGGCATGAGTGATTTTCTGCGGGAGGCGAAATTAACCGCTTTAACGGAATTAGGACAATACGAAGAGGCTTGGGATATTGCGGCTCAGCTTCAAGGAGATTATCGGCCCGATAAAATAGCTTATCTGAAAGCCCGCTTACTCTATTTCATGCGCCGCTATGATGACATGCGAGATATGGCGGCGCTTATACCAATGGATTCAAACTCTGCCGTTCAAGCCTTTGATCTCGTGACCAATGCTTATGCCATGTCAGGGGATATGACGGGCTTTAAAGATTACATCCAAGACATAACGGATCATCCTGAGGCGAGCGTCGATATACTAGCTCTAGCGCAATTGCGTCTCCGGCGGGCTGGATATGACGCTCTGGCGGACAAAATGATAGACCGCACAGGTCGTCAATTTGGCCGTAATAGTTTTAGTCTTATGTCAGAGGCGAAAGCTTTGATACGGGCGCAAGATTATGCCGGCGCCGTCAATCGGCTCAAAGAGGCTCTCTCACTGCGCCCAGGGAATTTTCAGATTATGCTGGACTATGCGAATGCCTGTCTTCTGGCGACAGACTATGACACCTGCCAAGGCTTGGTTCATTCTCTCATTCAACAGGCCCCCAATAATCAATTTGTCATGGCTTTGGCCGCAACCCTGCATCGGGCCCGCGGCGGTCCTTATGAACTGCTTTATGATTATGACCGCTTTGTCCAAGTTTATGATCTTACCCCGCCAAAAGGCTATGACAGTATAACGGCTTTTAATGCGGCGCTCAAAACCCGACTTCAGTATTATCATGAATTTGATTCAGAGCCGCTTAACCAGACTTTGCGCGGGGGTATTCAAACCAATATGGATTTATTTTTTGTTGATGACCCTGTCCTGAAAGCTTTTTTCGAAATGCTGGACGCGCCGATAAAGGCTTATATGGACCATATCGGCAAGGATGCTGCCCATCCGCTCTTACGCCGCAATACAGGGCGCTACCGGTTTAACGGAGCTTGGTCGGTCAAGCTTTCGCCCCACGGGCATCACGTTAATCACGTTCATCCTAAGGGCTGGATTAGCTCTTCCTATTATGTTGATCTGCCAGATATTATTGACAGTTCTGAGGCTCGCGAAGGTTGGATTAAATTCGGACAACCCAATCTGGAAGGGCTTGATTTGCCGGCTGAAAAATTCGTGCAACCCATATCGGGGCGTTTGGTCTTGTTTCCCTCTTATATGTGGCACGGAACCATTCCTTTTTCCGGCGATCAGAGCCGTCTGACACTACCATTTGATGTTGTCCCAGCGTAATGGCTAAGGCTCTTTCAAAGCGGTTTTATAAAACGGTTTCGGTTGCGCCAGAGGGCGATGGCTTCGTCATTAAGCTCGATGAGTACAGCCTGAAAACCCCCGCCAAGAAAGCTTCGGATAAAAAGACATTGCTTTTGCCGAGCGAGCGCGTGGCCGAATTGGTCGCCAGCGAATGGGAGGCGCAGGGGGATAAGATTGATCCCATCTCTATGCCGATCACGCGGCTGCTCAATGTCGCCATTGCCCGCACGCCTGAGACGCGGGATGAATTGGTGGCCGAGGCACGTAAATATGCGGGCACGGATTTGCTTTGTTACCGCAGCGCCGAGACGCGGCTTTATCTGGAGCATCAAGCTGAGAACTGGGACCCTTTATTGGCATGGGCGGCAGAGCAGGGGGTGACCCTGACCACAACAGAAGGCCTAGAGGTGATAGACCAGCCCGAGGCGTCGCTGGACGCGGTGGCGGCTTATGCCAGCGACCTCGATGATATTGCGCTGACGCTGTTTGTCCATTTGCTCTCCACCTTTGGGTCTACCGTTTTGGGCATGACGGTGATGCAGGGGCATTTGTCGGGCGAGGCGGCCTTTGCGCAATCACGGCTCGACGAGCTCTGGCAGATTAAATATTGGGGGCAAGATGAAATCGCGGGGGAGCGCACCGAGGCTATGCGCGCTGAAATCACCGCGCTGTGTCAGCTCCTATAAATGTCTGCCCTTATGCTGATAATAAGTAATGAGACATCTATGAGGACGAAGGGATTAATTCTCATAAATTAGGTATGTATTATAAAGTGAACATCATCGAAATTAAAGTCCCTGATGTGTTCGGGCTATATGGACGAGCTATCGCGTAGGTTGGCCGTTAGCTGGATGGTGAGATGCGTTGCGGTTATGATTAGAATTTTAGGGAGTCTTTGTGGGATGTTAGGCAGTGCAATTTCGTTACACGAAAAATGCACGAACTCGCCTCAGTCAGGTACGACAATCATACTATGGCTGTGACTGCAGGGACTAAGAGCGCCTTCACACAAAAATCATCGTCGCGAAGTACGTAGTCGCTCGCAGTAGGTTAGAAGGGTGGCGGAGTGCCTTCATCGTAAGATGAAGGATAAACAACACTTTGTGGCTACAGTGAATTCTCGTAAATAACATTATTATTTCGGTATTCCTTCGGGAGACCGCCCTCGCTGACTGTTTTTATGTCAACAGATTGCCGTCCTCCAACCCAATTAGTGGAAATTTATCCTTAATCGCAGGCGATTAAGGCTTTGCGTTGTAATGTATTCCTCGAATAGATTCTGGACGCTACACGTTTTTTGAAACCCAACTTTGATGACAGCGTAAATGGATCTAAATTTTAGACTACCGCTTCCAAGTAAAGGAGAGCGCAGCGGCGTCTTCTTTAAAACTAAAATCTTCAGCCGTCGCTTCACGGCGCAGGTAAGACAGTGAAACATCGGCGTCGCCAATCCGGTAGCCGAGGCCCGCTTGGGCGTCTCCGACAATAATACGATCCTGTAAATGGAACTGACCACTTGTCAGGCGCCCGACTGAATTAGGAGAATAGGTTAAGGCTTCGGCGTCTGCTCCGGCAAAGAAATACCATGTATTGTTTTCAAAATTTGATCCCGTACGAAGGTCTTCGCCAATTTCGACAACGGCGCCGACGACTGCGCTTGAGCTTTCATCATTAAACCGTAGCGCGGCGCGCGGCATTAAAGTCAAATCAAGGCCCTTTGTGCTTACGCTGGTGAAGGCTTTTTGATAGCCAATATCTATGGCAGCGGAGCGGCGCAAACAATGATCACCGCCAGTCAAGCAATCCGTATTGGACAAATCGAGTTTAAAAAGGGTTGATCCCAAACTTTCAGGCGGGAGATCAATTTGACCCGCATTAAAATTATCATTCTCTAAATCGAAGTTAAGGCCTTCAAATCCAACACCGCTGGTCGGAATATTTAGATTCAATCCATCTGTTGGAGCAGTTGGAGCAGTGGTTTTTTCCTGAGCGAGGGCAGGCGAAGCTATAAATAGTGCTGATCCTAGTGTCAGCACGACAAGACGTAACCCACGTCTTAACTCCCATTGGGAGTCAGCTATGTCCTTGTGTTTAAACACTTTTACTCTTCAAACTCCGTTCTATCAGCCCCACGCGACTGAACGTTGAGAGAGAACCATAACATATGAATCCCTCTAAGTCCTAACGAAAGGTACACATTACGTTAATTTTAGCTTAACGTGCCTTAAGATAACCTTAATGATGAAGCTGGATGTGATTGCGGTCACGGTCAGTGGAAAACTTACAACGTTCCAACTTTCTTGGCGGGCGTCCTAGCGACTTTTGTATGTTTTTCTTCGGATGCGTTCTGTTTTCAGCAGATGGAAGAAGCTCTCCGCGACAGCATTGTCGTAACAGTTACCGCGCGGCCTTTTTTTATTGGAATTTGTATTTTCTGTGTTTAAGGAATGCAAATTATGACATTTAAAATCTCAAAAATCCTTATCGCTAATCGTGGTGAAATCGCGATACGTATTGCGCGGGCGATTAATGAACTTGGTCTGCAAAGCGTTGGTATTTATACCCATGAAGACCGCGTATCTCTGCATCGTCTCAAGGTCAATGAAGCCTATCAAATAGGGGAAGGTAAAGGGCCTGTAGAAGCTTATTTGGATATTGACGGAATTTTGGATATCGCGGAAGAATCAGGATGTCATGCTGTCCATCCAGGATATGGGTTTTTATCGGAAAATCCTGAATTTGCGGAAGAATGTGCCAAGCGCGGCCTCGTGTTTATTGGTCCCAAACCGGAGGTCATGCGAGGTTTGGGGGATAAAGTGCAGGCTCGTAAGGTCGCGATAGCGGCGGGTGTTCCGGTTATACCTGCGACTCCGCCACTTAGCTCCTTAGCAAAAGAAATTAATCAGGCGGTCAAAGAAATTGGTCTACCAGTTATGCTCAAGGCAAGCTGGGGCGGCGGCGGCCGAGGTATGCGCGTTTTACGTGAGGCTGGTAATGTTGCTCAGAGCGTTAAAATTGCGCAGCAAGAAGCCCTAGCTTTTTTTGGTAAGGATGATGTTTATTTTGAAAAACTCATCGAAGATGCGCGTCACATCGAAGTCCAAATTTTAGGCGATAATGCGGGTAATATCATTCATTTATTTGAACGTGATTGTTCGCTTCAGCGGCGCCATCAAAAAGTTATAGAGCGGGCCCCTGCGCCGCATCTCGAAGAATCAATACGTGATGATATGTGCGCTGCTGCTGTCAAGTTGTGTAAACATATTGGCGTCAATAATGCCGCGACAGTAGAATTCTTGCTCGATGCGAAAACAGGAAAATTTTACTTTATAGAAGTCAATCCGCGGGTTCAGGTTGAACATACGATTACTGAGGAAATTACGGGCGTTGATATTGTTAAAGCTCAAATTTCAATTGCCGCTGGTGGGGTTTTAGGCGGTGGTAACCCTCTACTTCCTGGGCAAGAGGATATTAAAATCCGAGGCGCGGCTATGCAGTGCAGGGTAACCACAGAAGACCCTGTTAATAGTTTCATTCCCGACTATGGCC
The DNA here is from genome assembly GCA_964472905.1 of uncultured Hellea sp. Taxonomy (GTDB): domain Bacteria; phylum Pseudomonadota; class Alphaproteobacteria; order Caulobacterales; family Maricaulaceae; genus Hellea. The sequence goes on from CAYYMI010000062.1 coordinate 8,881, forward strand.
GTATTATGGCTTACCGCTCTCCTGCTGGTCCGGGCGTGCGTCTGGACGGTGCTACCTCTTATGCAGGGGCTGTTGTCACGCGGTATTATGATAGTCTTTTGGTTAAAATAACAACGCGCGGACGCGATCACAATGAAGTCTGTGAGCGTATGGGACGGGCATTATTAGAGTTTCGTATTCGGGGTGTTGAAACCAATCTGCCCTTTTTACAACACCTTATTTCTCATCCGAAATTTATAGATGGTAGCTATAACACTCAATTTATTGATACTCAGGGTTCACTCTTTGAGTTTCCAAAAAAACGAGACCGCTCGACGAAGTTATTAAAGTTTGTTGGCGATGTTATCGTCAATGCAAACCCTGAAGTTATTGGCCGTAAAACGCCATCTGTTTTACGATATCCAGAAGCGCCAAAAGGTCTTGGTAAAAAATACCCTGATGGTTTTAAAACTCTTTTAAAAACAAAAGGGGTGTCATCTGTTGTGGAAGCAGTTAAGAACAGTGCTGCGCCATTGATTACAGATACGAGTATGCGGGATGCCCATCAGTCTTTGCTCGCCACGCGTTTACGAACCGATGATATCGTCAAAATTGCGCCTAATTATGCCCGATCTATGAGCGGTTTATTCTCGACTGAAAGTTGGGGCGGGGCCACCTTTGATGTATCCTATAGGTTTTTAAAAGAAGACCCTTGGGAACGTCTTGAGGCGTGCTCTGAGGCTATGCCAAATATCCTACAACAAATGTTGCTCCGTGCCTCAAATGCGGTTGGGTATAAAAATTATCCTGATAATGTAGTTAAAGGTTTTATTGCTCAAGCGGCCAAGTCTGGTGTTGACGTTTTTCGGATTTTTGACTCGTTGAACTGGGTTGAAAATATGCGTTTGGCGATTGATGCCGTGAATGAAAGCGGAAAAATATCAGAAGCTGCAATCTGTTATACGGGCGATATTTTAAGCCCCAATGAAAAGACCTATACCATCAATTATTATGTTGATATGGCGAAAAAACTGGAAGCCGCTGGGGCCCAAATATTGGGTGTTAAAGATATGGCGGGACTCTTAAAACCTGCTGCTGCAAGGGCTTTATTTACGGCCTTAAAATCAGAAATATCGCTCCCGATTCATTTTCATACTCATGATGTGAGCGGGATATCTGCGGCCAGTGTTTTAGCTGCTATTGACGTCGGTGTTGATATTGTTGACGCGGCTATGGATAGTGTAAGCGGCTTGACCTCGCAGCCAAGCTTAGGATCAATTGTTGAGGCTCTAAGTCATACACCGCTTGATACGGGTTTGAATATTGACTCAATCAGATCGATTAGTGGTTATTGGGGCAAAGTTAGGGATAATTACGCTGGGTTTGAGCATAATATTCGTGCTGGCGCATCTGAAGTCTATATCCATGAGATGCCAGGCGGACAATATACAAATTTGAAAGAACAAGCGCGCTCATTAGGCTTAGAAGCCAGATGGCCAGAGGTCGCAAAAACATATGCGCAGGTCAATGACATGTTCGGCAATATTGTTAAGGTGACCCCGTCATCAAAGGTCGTTGGCGATATGACACTGGCGATGATGACAGCAGGGCTCAGCAGAGCCGATGTTGAAAACCCAAAGCGGGAAATCGCGTTTCCTGACTCGGTTATCGCCTTCTTTAAAGGAGAATTGGGGCAACCGCCCAACGGTTTCCCAAAGGCGCTTCAGGCAAAAGTATTGGGGGGCCAGAAAGCCCTGACGACACGTCCAGGCGCGAGCATGCCAGCCGTGGATTTTGATAAGGAGCGGGCGTTCCTGAAAAAGACATTGGGGCGGAGCGTGAGCGATGAAGACCTGATATCCTATCTGTTATATCCGAATGTCTTTTTAGATTATTGCAGCCATAGGCGCGACTTTGGAAAGACAGCTGTGTTGCCGACGCCTGTTTTCTTTTATGGCATGAAACCCGGGCAAGAGATTAAAGTCGAGCTAGATAAAGGGCGTCCCGTCATTATCCGGTTTTTAGCCCTTTCAGAAGTAGATCATGACGGTAAACGGCATATCTTTTTTGAACTCGATGGCTTCTCCCGATCTGTCACTGTGATTGATAGATCGGCTAACGTTACGATCGTTTCGAATGAAAAAATTGACCCCGCCAATGATCATCATATCGGCGCGCCTATGCCTGGTTTGGTATCATCCGTTGAAGTCAGTCAAGGCGAAAGCGTAAAAGCCGGACAAACCCTGGTCGTGATCGAGGCGATGAAAATGCAGAGCGCCATTCCCGCAGAACATGACGGCGTTGTTGAACGCATACCTGCCTATGTCGGTCAAATTGTAGAGTCTAAAGACCTGTTATGCGTTATTTCTAAATAGTCTATTCTATTGTCTAAATTTATGCTCTACCAAAAACCGTATGGGCGTCCCATTTTGCGTTTTGTCTAAAGACTATTCGGTTAAGGCCGAGGGCGATAATCACATTGATGATTTAATTACATTGTAGATGTAATCAGTCCTACCGAGATGGACTATTAGATTTATGTGGAATTATAGGTTGTGCGGTCGACTTGCAACCTTTATAATTGTGTAAATTGAATTGGGAAAGATCATGGCGATATTTACAGTTACCAATACAAACGATACTGGTGCAGGGAGTTTGCGGCAGGCTATATTAGATTCAAATGCTGCGGGTGGCAGTAATACAATAGAGTTTAATACGAGTCTGATGGGCCAAGCCATCACAATTCTTTCGACCTTACCCATAAGTACGAACGCTGTGATTGATGGAGATATTGATGATGATGGCGTCTCCAATGATGTCACCCTCATGATGGACCAGGATCAATCATTATTTACATTAGATACTGACGGCATAAGCGTTGAAGCATCTACGGCTATTGATTTTGATATTGATGATATTTTTACCTCCTCGGTAATTCGCGGTGCGATTTCTGTCTTGGGAGATGATACGACCTTCATTAACTCAGGAACCATTAATACATCTGGGTCACCAGGTATTTTAGGAGAATCATTGAACTCCATCCAAGTTGAAGGAGAAAATTTCACGTTTCAGAATCTTGGATCTGATGCATCGGTTATTTCAACAGGCCGTTCGGCTATTGAAGCTCTTACCTTTGACCCTAATACATTCGAAATTATGGATGTCACGACAACGGTGATAAATGAAGGTTTGCTTGAAGCCGCGGATGATACAGTACGTTTAACAAACGGCTCCGTCACAAATTCGGGAACAATTAGGACAACTGGGACGTTTGATTTTGGCGGCATTATCCCTGATTTTTTACCTGGGCAAATTGCTGATGGCATCCTATTTTTTGGGCCTAACAGTGAAAGTTTTGTAGGCGGGCCAAATATTGTTAATAATACAGCAACCGGACTTATTGAAGGGGCAAGATCAGGAATATTCTTTAATGGCGGTTCAGTACTTAACAATTCAGGAACAATTACAGCTGAAGTTACAGCCATAGCCTCTCAAGTGATTACTGATGTTGCAGCACCTTCTGACTTAATTATTGATAATTCAGGTACAATTACCCGACAAGGCGAGAATTATGGGTTTGTGGACGATGGGACTACGTCAAGCGCTGCAATTTTAGTTGGAGTTGGGTATGATAGCGTCGTCATAACGAATACAGGTCTTATTGAGAGTACCGATCTAGCTATTTCAGCTATTTCAGGGACAATCCTTAATAACAATACTGGAGCAACTATTATCAGCGATTCTGATGGAGTTGATGCTGATGGTATTGGTGAAGATGGCGTCGCTTTTAGAGGTGCAAGGCAGGACGACTTTTTGGTTGAAGCGAGCATTTCCTTTCCTTTCCCGGCGGCGGGCCAAATCTATGAAAATGCACAAGGTATAACGATTGATGCTAATGGAGATTTTGTTATCCCGGGCATTGGAACTATTCCAAATCCGAATGCACAAATTGAAGTAGCATTTGTAGGAGCAGATAACCCTTTACTCCCGCTTGTCGATTTGACGGCCACCCAAAATACAGGCGTGCTGACCTTCCAAACAGATATTAATGGCGTCATTTATCCTGCTACAATAGACGTGACTTCTTCAACGCTGGGCGTGTTGACGGTGACCTATGTTAGCGGCACGGGTTTTGATATTACAGATAGCACTGGTGGTCCTGCCTTTGCTGTCCCTGCCGATGTTGATTTTGGCGATACAATTACAAATGCCGGCACGATTGACGGAGATATTTCTACGGGGCTAGGGGATGATGTTGTCACAAATCTAGGCACTCTAAATGGTGATATATCACTTGGTGGCGGCAATGATATTGTGACTTCACGCCTAGGAGATCACACCATTGATGGAGGTTGGGGCATTGATATTGCGGTCTATGCTGGGTCTCGGCTTGGCTACGATTTAACAGAGG
>CAYYMI010000063.1:0-13173 GCA_964472905.1 uncultured Hellea sp.
ATCATAGCCTCGGTAGCTTCCTAATACGGCCGTTACAACATTGGGGATATGGATTTCGTCCGCTGTTCTGGCAATATAATCCATACCGACATAGCTATTAGCAGGAGAATGGACGTCCCCATAAGCTGGCATATCGCCAATGGCAAAAAACATCGCCATACCCGCGACAACTACGACTAAAAGCGGAGCAACTTGCTTGGACACGGGTACAGGATGAGATTTACGGTCTGCCAGTAACATGGCCGCCAACATCAAGACGGTAGATACACCTGCGCCAACAGCGGCTTCAGTGAAAGCTACATCAACAGCGTCCAAAGACACAAACCAAGCGGCGCAAACAAGGCTATAAACGCCTTGCAGCATTACAATCCCAAAAAGAGACCGCATACGAACAATTGCAAAGGCCACAACAACCAAGAGCGCCATTAGCCCCACATCCAAAATCATGGTTGGAAGAGCGGGCGCAGACGCCATTATCGATGAAAACAACATCACGCGCCCTCATCCACATTCGGAGCGCGGTATTTGCCTAATTTAGGTTTCAAGCCTGCTTTGTAAGCCGCATGCGCCACTGCGTGAGTAGCTGTCGGGCTTGTGACGAATAAGAAAAAGCCCACGATGAGTAATTTTAAACTCATTTGGGTGAAACCAGATTGAATAATCAAGCCTATTAAAATGAGTTCAGCCCCTAAAGTATCTGTCATTCCAGCCGCATGGAGGCGGGTATAAAAATCAGGTAGTCGCAGCACACCTAATGTTCCCGCTAAGACAAAAAATAGCCCCGCCGAAATCGACACAATAGAAAACAAATCACGAATTATGCCGATGAAATCTATATGGCTGGATACCGCAGCCTGTTCTGTTGCTGATGCGAGAATAAGAGCTAACATTTAAGAGGCTCCTTTACGACGCGCCGCTTTTTGCTTTCTGGCCTCACGGGTTTGTTCATTAATAAGCGGAACGCCCAAAGCTCGGTAATTAAAGAATTTCAACACCGCAATCGTCGCGATGAAGTTCATTAGAGCATATAACAAAGCGATATCAACACCGTCTGGGCGATCAATAACAAAACAGAATACACACAAAAACAAAACGGTTTTTGTCCCGAAAGAATTGACAGCCAGTAGGCGGTCATAAAGCGTGGGGCCACCGAGCAAACGACCAAGCATCATTGCCATGCTGACAATAAGGAAAAACGCGGCGGCGAGATTAAAATATGGGATTAAGTGAGACATTATCTCCTCGTCCCTTCGCCAATAGCCCAAGCCGCCTGTTCGCCCATCTCTTTAAAGTCTTCGGGTTTGCTCATTTCTTTAAGCAACGCATGAACTAAAATGTGATCTTCCTCCATATTCACAGAGACTGTACCAGGGGTCAGCGTGATGGAGTTCGCAAACATCGCACGCGCGACATCCGCCTCATCCGCATAAGGTATTTTGGTGAGAGTTGGAGAAACTTCCAAGTCAGGACTCAGCACTGCCTTGACAACTTGCACATTGGCTTTGACGATTTCCTTAAAGAGCCAGAAAAAATATATTACGCTTAAGGGGGAAGATAGATAAGGTACGGTTTCTTTATCCAGTATCGCCATGCGAAAACACATCCAGATGACAAAAAGAATAGAGAGTCCACCCAGAGTTAATATCAGAGGTATAAAATAGCCAGAGAGTGAAAGCCATGTGGCTCCCAAGACTAAAGCTAAAATAATTGCGAAACGCATTAAAACGCTCCCTCCACCAGACGATTCTTGTCTTTTATCGGGGCTGTTTAAACGGCGTTAGAATGAAACGAAAGCGTATTCGCTCAAAAAACGCTAAATTTCTTGGGATGAATGGTTGTTATGGCCTAGTTTCGGTTGCCAAAGACAAGAGCGGCCGTAATCGCAGCAGCGCCGTGATCTTCTTCGCGCGGAATAACCCCGTCTTTAATATGACGCAAGACTTCCGCATTAAGAGAAGCCGTTAGGGACCAGTTCCAATATCTGAGCACAGTTTGAGCCTTATCCGTTGATATAACGTCATAAGTCGTCATCACTCTTGCAAGGTCTGGGTGAATTTCTCCGTCCATATCATGAACAGGACGTTTTAAGGCGCGCCAAACTTTCTCTACATAATTTCGCTTCATACCCGGCGCCTTACATAAAATAGCAATCGCTTCGCCACTTTTATCTGTTAAAATTTGCGCGCCTGTTGCGGGTTTGACTCCTGCAATATATGAGATTTCCTCAGTTAAAGTCCGCGTCAATCCGCTCGCTTCAGCTGCCTCAATCGCTGCTTCCAATGTCTCATATTCGCTGCGTTCCATAGCCGCTCGGTTACGCTGACGCCGCTCAATAAATTGAAGTGCTTTTCGAACGCCCGGATCAGACCAACCTTCCGCGGCAGCCTTTGGGAATAAATCCTCACAACTTTCCTGTAAAATATTACGCGTCACACCAAACCGATGGAGAATTTTTTTACGGGTATCACTCGTCGCCCACCAAAACATCGTCAAACCATGAGATGGTCTTAATTCGACTCGTTTAATCAGAAGGTCGACATAAGGTAAATGACTTCTTGATACCGTCAAAATTCGCTGGAGCGCTGTTTCGGAAAAATTAGCGCCTTTATTTTTAAGTAGCGTCTCAACGACATCTTCTTCGAGGAATTGAACTAAAGCATCAACGACGGCATCGGACACTTTACGTCTTTTCGCTATAACTTTACGGTGGGCGCCTGAAACTTTTTGAACAATTTGTATCAAATCAGAATCTGTAAGGCTTTTACTCTCCTCCAACACATGTCTCGCGACTTGAATGTCATCCTTGGCCAAGAGCACAAGAATAGTGCGAGGCGCCTCATTAAGCATAACCAAGCGTTTCGCCACGCCTTCACGCAAGTCAATATCGGCATCCCGCAAAAGTTCAACCAGAACATCCCCAGCCATATGGCGCTCTTGCGGTGTCAATTGGCTGGCAGGAATACAAATAACGTCAGAAAGTCGTTTGGCGAGCTGCCGACGAACAGAATTATCAGCCGGCGTTTTAGGGACAATCGCGGTAGGCTTAAGGTCCAATGCTTCTGACCCGATAACTTGTTCTGGTTGCTGTTCTGAGGCCTGCGGGACAGTCTCGGGAACGGGGGCTGGATGGGCCTGCATAGGAAAATCCTTATAAAATCCCCCAAATCTTAGTTAAATACCGTTAACCAAGCGTGACCATTTTTAAAATTTTCTCGATTCAGGCGAATTAAAAGACGTTTAGATTCTGACGTGATAGCTTGAAGCCTGTGAATTCTGCCCTATGTGGAGAAAGAATGACGCACACTTAAAGAAGAAGGATATCCTCTATGCGCAAATCTCTTATTCTCGGTACAGCCCTTATGGCGTTAGCAATTGCCCCTATTGCGGCCTCTCAGAGCCCATTTTCAAGAGGCGGTGAAAGCTCGGCCATGACTGTGGATAGCCGCGGGGTTTTAACAATGGCTCCCTTGCTTGAGAGCGTAACGCCTGCCGTGGTCAGCATTGACGTTTCGGGCACGAGAAAATCATCAACGCCCCAAGGATTTAACGGAAATGAAGAACTTTTTGAACGCTTCTTCGGTGGCCGTATCCCTCAGCAACAAGACCGCGAAAGACGCGGTATCGGATCGGGCGTTATTGTCGACGCCTCAAAAGGCCTCATCATTACGAACCATCATGTCGTCGATGACGCCGATGAAATTACGGTCACACTCGAAGACAAACGAGAGCTCAAGGCAGAACTAGTCGGTTCAGACCCTAAAACTGATATCGCTGTAATTAAGGTTCCAGCACGTGGACTACGCGCGTTAAAATTTGCAAAATCCTCAAATGTAAAAGTCGGAGACTATGTTATCGCCGTGGGCAACCCCTTTGGCCTTTCACATTCTGTCACCAGCGGTATCATTTCAGCCCTCGGGCGTGACCGCGGCGCGGGAGATAATTACCAAGATTTTATTCAAACAGATGCCTCTATCAACCCCGGAAACTCTGGCGGAGCTCTTGTGAACTCAAAAGGTGAGCTCATCGGCATTAATGCGGCTATCGTGACGCGCTCCGGCGGCAATAATGGTATTGGCTTTGCTGTCCCCGTACGTATTGTCCAAGGCGTTATGCGTCAGCTCGTCAGTTATGGCGAAGTTCGCCGCGGACGTATCGGAGTGCTGATCGGCGACATTACCCCCACCCTTAAAGAAGCTCTCGACTTACCGACACTAGACGGCGCTCTCATCAGCGATGTTGTCGATGATAGTCCTGCCCACAAAGCTGGATTAGAAAAAGGTGATGTAATTGTCGCCTTTAACGGCGAAGATATATTAGATGCTTCGGATATACGTAACTCTGTCGGTCTTGTGGAACCAGGTGAACGGGCCGACATAACCTATCTTCGTGAGGGCAAACGCCGCTCAACCCGTATTGAAGTCGAAGAGTTTGAAGAAGAACGTGAAGTGTTGGATGAAAATGCAGCTGATGACATTCCTGCTTTGGAAAGTTTTTCAGGCGCGTCCATCACAGATATCCCGGACGATATGGAGCTGCGCGGCGGAACTGATGGTGTTCTTGTGGCCTCAGTCGAACGTAGCTCTAAAGCCGCACGCGCGGGCCTTCGCAAAGGTGATATAATCCGCGAGGTTAACCGCACGGAAGTCTCAGATTTAGAAAGCTTTGAAAACGCGATTGATGGAAAAGACGGCCCCTTTGCTTTGTCCGTTGAACGCGATGGACGCAACGCCTTTATAGCGGTTAAATAAGGCTAGTCTTTACGCGCTTCAAAAGCCGCCATTTGTTCAGCCGTGGCGGCTTTTTGGTGTTTGGATTTCCACTCGGCATAAGGCATGCCGTAGACCCGCTGACGCGCTTCATCGGAACTGACCTCAACACCAAGGTCGTCGGCGGCTGATTTATACCATTTACCGAGACAGTTACGGCAAAAATCAGCTAAAATCATGAGGTCGATATTTTGGACATCTTTGCGGTTATCCAAATGGGACAATAAACGCCGAAAAGCTGCGGCATCTAATTTATCCTGTATGTCTTGATCCATTTAAACTATCTCCGGCCAAACTATCTGCGGCGACGATTACCGCGCGAGCCCGTTGCGCCCGGCTTAGGCGGCGGATTGACTAAAGCCCCTAATTTCGCCGTTACCTCATCCATAGAAGGACGCTGACCCTTTTCATAATTATCGACCGCAGCGCGCATCGCCGCGACATGCTCAGGCGCTGTGCCGCAACACCCGCCAATAATGCGAACACCGGCATTGGCCGCCATCTCGACGTAATCTGCCATAAGTTCAGGCGTACCGGAATAAACCGTGTTTTTACCCTTTACCGTCGGTACGCCGCAATTGGCTTTCCCTACAATGACCGCTTCGCCATCAGCCGCTGTCATCTCTAGCATGGTGAGCATCATATCAGACGCCCCAACCCCGCAATTCGCGCCGTAAGCGAGAGCTGCTTCTGGTATTGAGTCAGCGACATCTCCCAAGGCATTCGGCGCAATTCCCATCATGGTTCTCCCCGCTGTATCGAAACTCGCTGTAAATACATAGGGAATGCCGACATTAATCGCCGCCTGAGCTGCTGCTTGAATTTCTTCAGCCGCAGACATTGTTTCAATCCAGGCAACATCTGCGCCGCCATCTTTGAGGCCCTGAATTTGAATTGTGAACTCTTTAATAGCGCTTTCCATGGTCATATCGCCCATGGGCTCAAACAATTCACCTGTTGGCCCGACAGAGCCAGCCACCACAACGGGACGGTCAGACGCCGCGGCTACACGGCCCGCAATTTCAGCCCCCGCCTTATTAATGGCATGTGTCTGATCTTGAGCATCATGCAGTTTCAAGCGCGGCGCGTTAGCACCGAATGTATTGGTTAAAATTATATCTGAGCCAGCATCGACAAAGGCTTGGTGCAAGGCTTTAGGCTTTTGCGGTTCAGTGACATTCCAGAGGTCAGGCGGAAAGCCTGGCTCTAATCCCATTTCCATGAAATTGGTACCTGTGGCTCCATCAGCCAATAATATATCCTGCTCTGACAGCAACTCCTGAAGAGAAATTCGCATGTTTTACTTTCGTCTGGTAATTCTAACGCCAACAGCTTGCGCTTCATCAATGGCGTCAAGTTTTGCCACGCTTACGCAAGCTTGATGAGCGCGGTCATAAGCCAGACAGGCTTTCGCAACCTGCTCGGCGAGGGTCTCGACAAGATCAATATGTCCCCCAGCTAAAATAGTTTTTATATCTGTCACAATATGATCATAGCGAACAATATTGTGGGTCTCATGATTAGAGTCTTGAGAGAGCGGCTCTATATCAATGACAAGGTCAAACCGAACGGGCTGAGCTTTGCCATATTCAAAATCAAACACACCAATAAAGGCCTCTAAAACAAGACTTTCGATCAATATTTGATCATAAGGCAAATCTGCTGCTTGTGTTGCAGGTTGCGCCGCTGTGTTATCATAAACCTTGAGCATGAGAGCTCCTTGTTCTGTTTCAACGCCCCTCTGACCTGCTTAGCGTCATAATTCAAGCAATTCCCGCATAAATTAATGAAAATCTGTCTTGCATATCTGGGCACCCTCACCTATCGGGCCTATATTGGTCCCTCGCAAGAGGGTGAATATGGGAAGCCTGTGACACGTATCATACGTCAGTCAGGCACTGCACCCGCAGCTGTAACTGGTAAGGGTCTGACATATGCCACTGACATTTGTGTCGGGAAGGCGTCAGAACCGATAAGCCAGAAGTCAGAAGACCTGCCAATGACGTCGCCAGCGCGCGCGGGCGGGACAGACCGATGCGCATGGATCATAGGGTGAAAACCCCTCCAATGACGACACTGTGTTTAAACTTTGTGTGCCCTGCACACGATACATTGGATTCGTGCTATGAAACGATTATTATTAGGAGCCGCCCTTACGGCTATATCAGCATCAACTGCGTTTGGGCAGGTGCAAGAAGATTACTATGAAGAAACTTCTCGAAAAACGACATGTTTTGGCACGGATATTCCAGCCTCAGATGATTGCCTTTTATTCAAACATTGGCCTCTCTTAGATAATAGTAATGACATTGTAATTGTAGCTACACACATAGGATATACCAACTTGAAAGAATTAACTGCTCCCGCATCAGTTATATCAGAATCGGAAATCGCCGCGCGAGGGCAGCAATTCGTCTCTGACCTGCTCCGGTCCCTGCCCGGTATTGCCGTGAATTCATCAGGTCCTGCGGGCGGCCTGACCCAAATCCGAGTTCGCGGCGCCGAAGCCAATCAAGTGCTTGTTCTCATCGACGGGGTCGAGGTCGCTAACCCCAGCAGCGGTGAATTTGATTTTGCGGGCCTACGCTCTGAAGACATTGTTCGTATTGAAACCTTGCGCGGGGAACAATCTGCGCTTTATGGCTCTGACGCGATTGGGGGAGTCATCAATATCATCACCCGCGCAGGTTCAACCCAACAAGGTTGGCGCGCGTCCTTGGAGGCTGGCAGCCGCGATACGGTCGAAGGTCAAGTCAGTGCTGTCCTGCCCCTTGGTGGAGCTTCATTATCTTTGAACGGCAATATCTTTAATACTGAAGGCTTTGATATTTCTGGTCTTGAGGGTGAACGTGATGGATCACAATCACGAAGCCTAAACATCGGACTTAACAAGGTCGATCTTGGCCCGATATCCTTTTCCGGTAAGTTTGGCACATCTCGTCTTGATGTCGATTTTGATGGAGATTCCGATTTTGACGGACGTCTTGATAATACGGATAGCGAAACAACGGTCAGGACGGATACAGCCCGCATAGATGCCCGTTTTGATGTTGCTGGGTTTAGCAATCTTATTACGGCGCATTTGGTCAATACCGATACGGATACCGTTGGCGGGTTTTCGTCACAATCTATCGGCCAACGCCAAAATTTAAATTGGGCCGCGAAACGTGACTTTGGCAATAGCCATTTTACGGCTCTGGCGGAAATCGAGCAGGAAACCTACCAGATTATTCCTAACTTTACCGAGCCCGATGCGGAGCCAGAAAATCTGACTTATGCTATCGCTGGTGATTACCGTTATAATGCTGGCCATATCGCCCTTTCGGCCTCAGCCCGTTATGACATTAATGACCTTTTCACCGATGTTGTAACATGGCGTATTGGCGGAGGTTATGCCTTAGAGAGTATTGGCGGACGCATCCGCGGCTCAATTGGAACGGGTATCAAAAATCCGTCATTGATCGAACTTTTCGGATTTTTTCCGCAAAGCATGTTCACAGGCAATCCAGACCTCCAAGCCGAAGAGTCCCTGGGCTTTAGTGTTGGATATGATCAAGAGATCGGAGATTTGGAACTCTCTATTGATGTTTTCAGATCAGAACTCAGTGATGAAATCACAACGGTTTTTAATCCAGACTTCTCATCAACAGTTGTCAATCTTGAAACAGATAGCACGCGGCAAGGCGTTGAAGTCGAAGCAAGATGGAAGGTTTCTGATACTATTTTACTACGCGGCTCAGCCACCTATCTGGACAGTGAAGAAAACGATATTCAAGAAATCAGACGTCCTGAATTTCTGGCCAGCGCGACAGCGACATGGCAAGCAAGTGACGATTTAAACCTAACCGTCAATCTCGATCATAATGGCAGTCAATTAGACACGGATTTCGGGACATTTTCTAATGTCACCTTAGACGCTTTTACATTAGTTGGCGCGCGAGCTAGTTATGACTTAAATGACTTTGCAACACTTTCCATTCGCGGTGAAAATTTGCTCGATGAAGAATATCAAGAAGTCTTTGGGTTTTCGTCTCCGGGCCGCGCTATTTATGGCGGGCTTAATCTGAATTTCTAATTTCAGGACGCTCAATTGTTGGGTTAATGGGCGTTATGACATTCTCGCCCTGAAAGTCATAATAGCGAGACACGCTATAGCCTTGCTCTTTGAGCATATGAACCAAACTATCTTCGCCCAGAAGATGGCTTGTCCCAACAGCAACAAAAGCTGTCCCGCTATCTTCCATATAGCGGGTCAGAATTTTGGCCCATTTTTTATTTCGATCCGTGAGTAAAGCTTTGTAAAAATCAGGCGATTTCGTCTTAAGTTTTATGACCATTTCCCGCGTTAGAAAATCTGTTCTCCCAACGGCCCACGCCGACACAATTTGTTGAAGGTCATCCCCAAGGACATTAAATTTTTCTAAGGTGTCGGTTAAAATTTTCAGCTGAACATAGTCTGGTTGCTCGGCGGATACCCGTAATTGGTCTTCCATTGTCTCTAAATAAATAACGTTTTTCTGCTCGCGCGCAGCGCGGGATTTAAGCGCGGCATCCGCGGATATCTCGGGTGAAAGCCCCGCATTTGTTGCCGCCGCAATGGTCAAAAATTCACTGGCCAGCCAAGGCTGCATATTATCCAGAGCGGCCAAACTGATACTGCCATTATGCGAGGCCGCATCGAGAAGTTTAAGCTGGTAACTATCCAGACTATTTGACAGGCGTGTACCATCACTGCGCATGCCCAAATGTTGCGTCAGAACACTGGCCTGAATTTGGCCTTGTGTGCCCGTATCCACTTCAAAATAAATCGTCCCGGCTTTGCCAAAGGCTGTTTTAACATCATCTTTTAGCCAGCTTAAGTCATCGGGTAAAAGATGGACGGTTCCAAATAAATAAACCGTACTATCATAATCCTTCGCCACCCAGAGGGCAGGCCCATCATTACGCGCCCGAGCTTCCGCAACTTTTTGCGCGGCGCCATCTATCACGACGGGCCTCTCACCACAGGTTGATAACATCAGAGCTAAACATGCCAGCATAAAACCGCGTAAAAACATGCCGTGCTCATGAACAATCCACGCCTGAAATTCAATAGCAGAATTCTAAGGTGATAAGTTAGAATGAATATTGCACAAATCCCATACCTAGCCTATGAGCCGCATATCCCTGATGCACCCTTAGCTCAGCTGGATAGAGCGCTGCCCTCCGAAGGCAGAGGTCAGAGGTTCGAATCCTCTAGGGTGCGCCAAACTTCACTTACATTTGTTAATCATATTAGTAGTTTATTTTATTGATGTTTGATTTGTGAAGCACAAAGTCAGATTGAACCAGCGGCTTAAATTCGCCTCAAGTAAGCGGTTGGAATGGGGCCGATAAATCTTCAACTGCACAAAGATCACGCTATGGGTTTGAACATGCTTGTTTATTTTTACTGTCCCTTCTAGAGTAAAATTAAGCCGAGTATGGTGGGGCTTTTATATGGATGAACAATTAATCCGAGATGAGCTGCAACGCGTTTTGAAGAGCAATATTTTTACGTGCTCAAACCGCTTGCGTAATTTTCTATCTTATATTGTTGAATCAACCTTGGATGAGACAAGCCCTGTTTTAAGTGAGATCATTATCGCGCAGGATGTTTTTGGGAAGACAGAAACTTTTGACCCTAAAAAAGATGCGGCCATTCGAGTATCGGCTAATCGCCTTCGAAAATCCCTGAAAGCTTATTATCAAAAACAAGGGACTAAAAATCCGCTTCGTATCTCTATCCCTGTGGGGGCCTATACGCCCGTTTTTCAAACGCAGCCAATTTCCAAAACGCCGTCCAATTTTTTGCAAAAGACCAATCCTCTTATTTTGCTTGGCGCCATGGCCGCTATGTTCATTTTTGTAGGCATTTGGCATTTTTCCTCTCATACAAACTCAGAAAGTTTGGAGTCATCCAGGCATTTAACTGAGATACAGAGTTATCCCACGATAGTTGTCTTGCCGTTTGAAAATATAACGGGTGATGACATGTATGATAATTTGGAAAGTCAATTTCAGCGGCAGATCGTGCGAGACCTCTATGCCTTTGATCTTTTTAAAGTGGCAAATGCCGACGCGCAGCCCTCTGATATTATATCTGATAAAAATTCGCCCTATAGCTATATTATCACAGGCAGCCTTATATCCTTGCAGCCAGAGTTAAAAGTTTTCACGAAACTGATAGATGTGAAAACAGGAGAAGTGATAACGGAAAAACAGTTTACCAATACAGAAAAGCAATACGATTATTTTGCAAGCATAGCGAAAATTTCCGCAGAGCTCGCGACTGCCTTTGCGAGTCATCGCGGTATCATAATGCAAGAGAATATGGATAAGATCGAAAAGCGTATGGAGATGAATACGCTTGAAGGAAATAATTTGATAGCCTTTGAATGTTTTTCATTATTCGAGCAAGTTTATCTCAAACAATCAGCATCCATATATAATAAAGCGTGGGACTGCGTTCATGCAGAACTTGAGAAAAACCCAAATGATGCAACGATTATGGCGGCTAAGGCTATCTTATATCGTGATGTTGCTTATATGAATCAGAATCCAGCCATAAAAAGTAAACTTGGCTTCTATAGTAAATTAGAATTGGACCCTAATATAACAACAGAAATGTCCACGAGCCTTGCTAGGAAAGCGGCTGATATGGCTCCCAATAATGATTTTGCCCTCATGGTTTGGGCACAAATACAAATTAGCAATAAAGATTATGAAGGCGGTTTATTCACATTAGAGCAAATCCTAAAAGTTAAACCCTATGACCCTGATTTTTTGTCTAATTACGCAAACTTGCAGAGCCTTCTGGGGAATTTTGATAAAGCCATAAGTTTAAGTGAAGAGACTCTGGCTCGAACAGCGAAACCTCAACATTTTCACTTTCTTCCACTTCTTTTCAGTGCCGTTGCGAAAAAGGATCTCGCGACGCTTCGTAAATATATAAAACCTTTTAAAGCTTCAACCGAAGCCAAAGACCACAATGTTTTTATAATTGGAACGACCATCGCAATTTTAGAAAATGACATGGAGATCGTTGAAGCCAATAAAGTTGAACATGAAAAAGTTTATCGCGCTTTTGAGGGGGATTTATTTGCTAACCTTAAAGAAGGAGGAGGTCTTGCCCCAGAAAAAACGATTGAGGTTCTGGAAGAGCTCTTTGCGTCTGTGAGCATTAAAACGCAGCCCGAAAGTCTCAAAGAAGGTTTTGGAGTAGAGTAAAATTACCATATGTCATGTGACATAAAATATTATTTCGACTGGCTGTATAATGCAGCGTAACCACAAGTAACCTTTACGTAACACCAAAATTATTGTGTTGTGAATGCTTATTTACCATATTTACTGCGAAGGCGGCGGGCGGTCCTTTGGCAACCCCACATCCGTCAAATCCTGCTCAGCCGTTTTCACTTTTCACGTAAGGCCGCGAAGTTCTTTAGAAATTCGAGTGGCGCTCGCTATGTTCAAATCATGGTAAAACGATATGTGTAGGCGAATTAAAAAGCGTTGTTTTCGATGTTCTCAACCCCGCTGCCTTATTGTAGGAGATTATAGGGTTGTAGGAGATTATAGGGCATGAAGTCGCCAAGCCCAAGGCGGCTTCAATCTGTATAGTGTGGCTGTTAAGAAAGGTGAGGAGCTTTATAGCGCCTGAGTCCACGTCGCTAAAGCCTCGCCGACCAAAACCTCTTGAGGAGAAGCATCTGCCGGCCACTAAAAACTATTAAACCCGCCGCGGGAGACGCCAAAATCCACTTTTGCCGATTCCAATACAATTAGGCCATAAAATAACATTTGGCTCATTGTACCCGCCTCAAAGCCTAGATTCGCAATCGGTTTACCAAATTACTCAAGCAATCATCAAATCGCCGAGATCTCACAATCCAAGGCGAGCTCTAGTACAATTTTACCCTCAACATCAATCACACAGAGCGCAACTGACCTTAGTGCAACATCTATCCTACAAAATAGTTCTTTCTTATCTCCCATCGTTACAGAATAATATCTGCAACATAGCGGGAACTTGATCGCGTCATCAGTCCTGCCAATTACGCATGCTTTGGGGCAACGATAGCCACTTTGGTCACGTTTTTACATTTTATTACCTAAATCCCCTCAGGATTCACGCTCAGAATCTTTTTTGATATTTCCAACCCAACAACACACCCACAAAATCTAAATCGCGCTATACGAGCGTTTATGAGGTATTTATTAGGGCATGGTAGTTATCTAGCCTTGGCTGCCCTCATGGCCCCTTGGGCTTTTGTGGCTTAAAACTTGCAAGTCTTTCGAAGCCATCCTTCCAGGCGCAGAGTCGGGGCATGAGGTGAAGGTTAGTGTTACAGCCTTCGCCCTTTTTTCTGGATTTTAGATGACAGCG
>CAYYMI010000064.1:0-13094 GCA_964472905.1 uncultured Hellea sp.
AATACGAATATCAGTGACGAAATCCAAGATAACGTCTTCTTTGTCACGCCCTAGACAGATTAATCCGAGAAAAACTTGACCGTTTTGAGCTATCAAAGATAGTCAAATATTACTTGCGCAGCGGCTCTCTACCCTGCTTTCGCACCGTATTATCATACGGGTTTTCATCGGCTCTGACGAACAACCTAATCGGGATGCCCATAAGATCGAAATCTTCGCGCAGGCCATTGACCAGATAACGCCTATAGCTCTCAGGCAGTTTCGTGGCTCGCGAGCATTTAAGCACAAATGTCGGCGGACGGGTTTTGGTTTGGCTGATATATTTAGGCTTTATTCGGCGGCCATTGACGGCGGGCGGCGGATGACGGCGTACCTTTTCCATCAGCCAGTCATTAAGTTCTGACGTCTTGACCTTGGCGCTCCAATCGACCTGTACGCGTTCAATGGCGGGTAACAGCCTGTCCACACTTTTACCCGTTAGGCCTGAAAACATAACAACAGGACAGCCGCGCAGTTGCGGGAGCAAACGCCCCGCCGTTTCGCGCAAAGCTTTGGACATTTCAGATTTATTCTCGGCGAGATCCCATTTCGTCACGCCAATTACCAGTGCCCTGCCCTCACGTTCACATAAATCCGCGATTTGGAGGTCTTGTTTATCAAAGGGCGATGTTGCGTCCATTAAAAGCACAACAACTTGCGCAAATTTAATCGCGCGTAGGCTATCTTGAACGGAGAGCTTTTCGAGGGTTTCTTGAACCTTGGCCCTTTTACGCATCCCCGCCGTATCGTGGAACTGCACGCGCCGGCCCTGCCACATATAATCAATGGTGATGCTATCGCGCGTTACGCCCGCTTCGGGCCCTGTCAGCAGTCTGTCTTGGCCAATCAGCGTATTGATAAGTGTTGACTTGCCTGCATTGGGCCGCCCAACAAAAGCAATACGCACAGGGGCTTCTTCGCGGTCAATTTCATCGACTTCGACCTCAAGGCTTATGCCGCGTAAAGCCAGCTCTACGGCATCATCCAGGTCGACAAAGCCTATATTATGTTCGGCTGCGACCTCTATAGGATCGCCCATACCGAGGGAATATCCCTCGCTCACGCCCGGATCACTGGCGCGGCTTTCGCACTTATTGGCCACAAGGACTGTTGGCTTGCCTGTTTTACGTACAAAGTCAGCAAATGTACGGTCAAGCGGAAGAACGCCTTCGCGCGCATCATAAACAAAGAGACAAATATCGGCGTCCCTAACAGCGGCCTCGGTTTGTGCGCGCATCCTTGCTTCGAGCTTTTGTCCCTTCGCATTTTCAAATCCGGCAGTATCCATCAAGACCATATCATGGCCACGAAGTTTCGAGCGCGTCTCGCGCACATCACGGGTTACGCCTGGCGTGTCATTGACGATGGCAAGTTTCTTGCCGGCGAGGCGGTTGAAGATTGTGGATTTGCCGACATTGGGTCGTCCGATAATCGCTATTTTCGCAGGACGTTGTTCCGCCTCTTTGGTCTCAGGCAGCTCTATAGGCTCTATATCGTTATCATCTATATCGTTATCCGGGGCCTCGGTCATAATGGTTCACGGCCTCAATGCGCCTTTAGCGCAGCGCGATCAATTTAGCTGAATCGGTTAAAACATAAACCGTTTCATTCGCGATAACAGGCGCAACAAAGACATCATCACCCACTTTAAACTCATTGATGATCGATCCATCATAAGGGTTTAAGACAACGGCTTGCCCTTGAGATGACATCACCATTAAGCGATCCCCCGCCAAGATCGGCCCAGCCCAAGCGATACGTTTCTTACGTTTTTTCTCATTTTTGAATGTTTTAAGCTGCTGTATCCAAACAACGGTTCCGTCAAGTTTAGAGAGACAAATAACTTCGCCTTCGGTGGTGGCCGAGTAAACGAAATCACCTGCCACGAGCGGAAAGCCAAGGGAGCCCGCGGGCTGAGTCCAGATACGCTGTCCTGTTCGAAGGTCAAATGCGCTAATAACGCCGCTTTGAGCCGTTGCGACAACAAACCCGTCGGCAATTACAGGGCCGGAGGCAATATCGTTAAGCGAAGCCAAAGGCGTTAATTGCCCAGCCGATGATAAAGCATCTTGCCAAAGAACGCCGCCATTTTGAACGCGAAGCGCCACTAATTCACCAGAGGCAAAGGGCGCAATAACAGTATCATCAATAACCGCTGGGCTTGGCGCTGTTAGCATACGCGCACTTTCAATAATGCCTTGATAGGTCCAAAGGACTTCACCAGAATCTGCATCAAAGGCAAAAAGTTCATTGTCATCTGAGACGGAAAAAACACGCCCGCCAGAAAATGTTGGTGCAGAATGCATGGGGACACGTGTTTCTCTGTGCCAAACCTCTTCACCGCTTTGCGGATCAAGCGCAGCGACAACGCCCAGACCAGAGGTCAAAAATACTTTCCCTGCTCCATAAGCGACACCGCCGCCGACAGATTCTTTATCAACCCCGCCGCGGTCCGTAAAAGAGAGCGGGTCACGAATACGGTCAACAATACCCGTTCTGCCTGAACGCGTGCGTTCTCGCTTGGTGACTTGAACTTTATACTCCCAGATGCGGCTTCCGTCTTGTTCGTTAAAACTGGCAACACGGTTATTACCATCCATGGTAAAAATCTGACCATTCGCTATAATAGGCGAGGCTACAACGCGGCCTTTTCGGGCAGACCCTTTACCCACATTTTTCGACCAAATTTTGTCGAGATTCCCCGTTGCAGCCGTATGCTGAACCACATGGGCTGGATTACCGCCAACTTGTGGCCAATCTGTATTCACATATGCTGGCGGCAGTTGAACTTGGTCGGGCGTAATTGCTCCTGTGACTTTTAAGGTCTCATCAAGTTCAAGAATAGAGATACGGTCTGTCTGGTCTCCATTGTCTCCAATTTCACTTGAATCCGAATTATCAAAGGGATTGATACTATTAATGGCATCCCCAACGCCGCCTAGCGTCGAACATCCGCTTAACCATAAAGCCGCCATCAGAGACAGTCCAAGTTTTGACAGGTTATTCATCATCATTTGTCCGAGTTGTTTCCAGTGCGGGTTCTTCAACATTTGACTCTGTTGCTGAGCCTTTTGTCATTTCAGCTTGACTCTCAAGAGCCGCTGAGGTGCGCATCAAGCTGAGAGCCTGTTTCGCGCGTTCTTTAATAGTCGCTGGCACACCCGGAATAGATTCTAAATATCCATATTGTTCGCGCGCTTTTGCACTATCGCCCGATTGTAAGGCTGCAAAGCCCACGAGTTCACGCGCTAGAAATTCATAAGGGGCATCTTTGACAGATAATGTCCCTGCCCGGCTCAGCACATCATTATAAGCACCCTCACCCGCGAGAATATAAGCCGCTTTAATTTGAGCCAGCTGTATGTGCCGAGGGGCTTCGAACGTAGCGGCGGCCTGATCGAGCAAACGAACCGCTTCGTTGCGCTCACCAGCTTCGAGTTTAATCGTTGCCGCCCTGACAAGGGATAATCCCGCATATCCCGCTGGCGCTTTATCCGCGATGTCCAAAAACTCTGTTAGAGCTACTTCGGGCTGGCCTTCAGTCGCTTTATTGGACGCTGCAACATAACTTGCAGACGTTGCCCTTGCTGCTTTGTCTTTGGCATATTTACGATATTCGAGAAACCCAGTCCCCGCAACGATGGCCACAATAATGGCAATGATAAAAGGCCCATACCTTTTAAGCAGACGATTATATTCGTCTTTGCGAAGTTCTTCTTCGACTTCATTAATAAAATCGACCACGCGGTCACCTTTGAATCAGTTTGGCCTAAGGCCGTAATTTGGCGGAACCTATCTCTATGGCAGGCTATTCGCAACCGTTAACGGCATGAATAGACGGTAAGATTTAAGCCGCCAAAACTCTATTTTTTTGTGAATTTATAGGTATTGGCCTCACCCGGAAAGCTTCGATCTTTGACCTCTTTAGCATAAGTCCTAGCCGCATCTTCAACAAATCTCTTTAGATCGCCATATTTTTTCACAAATTTAGGGACGCGGTCAAATAGACCTAACATATCCGGCGTGACCAAAATCTGTCCGTCACAACCCGCAGAAGCCCCAATGCCAATTGTCGGAATAGAGACAGCTTTGGTTACTTTTTCTGCGAGCTCCGCGGAAACGCCTTCGACAACAACTGCAAAAGAGCCCGCTTTATCAGCGGCTTTGGCATTCTCAATAATTTCATCAGCCACTTCTTTGCGTCGTCCTCGTGCCCTAAATCCGCCTAGCACATTCATGCTTTGCGGCCGCAAACCAACATGGCTCATCACTGGAATGCCACGCTCTACTAAATAACTGATCGTTTCAGCCGCGTATGATCCACTTTCGATTTTAACCGCCTGACATCCTGTTTCCATCATGAGGCGAGAGGCATTTTTAAAGGCCGTCAAAGGACTGTCTTCATAAGACCCGAATGGTAAATCCACGACAACAAGAGCTTTGTTCGAGCCGCGCATGACGGCTTTACCATGCATAATCATCATATCCATTGTCACGCCAACGGTCGTGGTGAGGCCATGAACCACCATGCCGACACTGTCGCCGACCAGGATGAGATCGCAATGCTCGTCCAATATAGCGGCGGTCGGGGCATCATAAGCGGTTAAGCAAACAATAGGTTCACCCCCTTTACGCGCTGTAATCGCGGGCGCGGTCATTCTAGAAATGTGGTTTTGTGCTGACATGGAGTTGAGCCCTTAGATTGAGCCTAAATATAGGTGTTCAATTCAAAAGGAGCAAGCATGAGAATTGAAAGGTTTTTTACAAATCCGCCAGCTGATCCACCGGGAAATCAAAGACGGCTTTGGCGCCGCCTCTGAGGAAATCCAAATGTGTATCTGACTGAGGCATAATTGAGAGCGCATGATAACGCGCTAGGCTGGCCATATTCTCTGAAAGCTCGTCACCCGCTACAGCGCCATTCGCGACGGCCCTGATAAGGAACGCGCCTGAAATCACATTCGCGACTAAATTAAGGTAAGGCGTTGCGCCGGACAAAGCATCAGCTTCGTCAGCATTGAGCATAATATCTGTGGCTGTTTTAATCGCCGTAATCCCTTTTTTAAGGGCAGGCATACACACAGCTAGGTCAACTTTACCCTTTGCGGCGTCACATAAATCGAGGATTGTTTCCAAATCAGTAATCAAGGCCTGCATCCCTTCCCCACCATCGCGGCGAAGTTTTCGGCCAACAAGGTCCATGGCCTGAATGCCGTTGGTGCCTTCATAGATCGGCGCAATCCGGCTATCGCGGTAATGTTGGGCTGCGCCTGTTTCCTCGACAAAGCCCATGCCGCCATGAATTTGCACGCCAATGGAGCTGACTTCAACGCCCATGTCCGACCCATAGGATTTTGCCAGGGGCGTCAGCAGAGCTTCGCGAATATGGGCCGCTTTACGCACGTCTTCGTCCTGCGCATGAACCGCTATATCACCAGCCGCCGCTGTCGCCATACAAATGGCCCGCGCTCCGATAAGGCGGGTTTTCATATCAATGAGGTTTCGTCTGACATCTGGATGCGCTATGATCGGCGCGCCCGCCTCCGCATTAATCGCGCGGCCTTGCACGCGTTCATGAGAAAAATGCAGCGCCGCCTGATACGCGCGCTCGCCAATCGCAACGCCTTGTACACCCACGAAAAGACGCGCTTCATTCATCATCGTAAACATACAAGATAGCCCGCGATTAGGCTCTCCAACTAGCCACCCCGTCGCGCCGTTAAATTCCATCACGCAAGTTGGCGAGCCGTGAATGCCTAATTTATGCTCAAGGCTAATGGGTTTAAACGCATTGCGGTCACCAAGATTGCCCTCATCATCAACAAAGACTTTGGGGCATAAGAATAGCGAAATGCCTTTCGATCCTGCGGGCGCGTCAGGCAGCCGCGCTAAGACGAGATGAATAATATTATCGGCGACATCATGATCGCCCCAAGTAATGTAAATTTTCTGGCCTGATATCGCATAGGTTCCATCGCCATTATCCACAGCCTTTGTTCGTACGGGCCCGAGGTCCGATCCCGCTTGTGGTTCCGTCAGGCACATTGCCCCCGTCCATTCGCCATTGATCATTTTAGGTAGATATTTAGCTTTTAAATCATTATTCGCATGCGCATGAATAGCTTTGGCCGCGCTCGATGTCAGCATGGGACATAGTCCTAGCGCCATATTGGCAGCGTAGAACATTTCATCGGTGCCAGTTTTAACTAATTGCGGCAGGCCCATGCCGCCAATCTCGGCTGGTGTTGCAAGGCTGAGCCACGCCGATTCCACAAAGGCTTCATAGGCCTCTTTAAAGCCCGGTGATGATTTCACATTATCGCCCTCAAGCGTTGCAGGATTTTGGTCGCCATCCCAATTTGTCGGGGCCCAGACATTCTCGGCAAAATCAGCCGCGCCCGTCAAAATATCACTGATCAGCTCGCGATTAACCTCAGCAAATGCTGGCAGTGAAAGAATAGCGTCCAGATCAACGGAGTGATTAAGTAGGAACTGAATTGATTTGGCAGGGGCGGTAAAAGTCATAATATCCTCGAATACTATGCACGTAATTGCATAGGTCGGAGGTGTAAATAAAGGCATAAATTGCCGCGATATGACTTGCTATTGGTCAAGCTTCTGTCATGTTACGCGCGTCGAGCATGACATAATTGAAGACATACTGATTACCCGGTTCCATGCCTATCTTTGGGTCCAAGAATTTAGAACTGCCCTCTCCTAACGAAATTGCCCGATAGTCTCGCAGATGGTCTGCGCGGCAATTTTTGAAAGGATCTATTATGGCTACTGGAGTCGTAAAATTTTTCAACCAATCCAAAGGATTTGGTTTTATCTCACCTGATGATGGCGGCGCGGACGTATTCGTACATGTCTCAGCTGTCGAAGCTTCGGGATGTCTCCCTCTTAATGATGGCATGAAAGTCAATTTTGAGACCGAGCCTGATACACGTGGAAAAGGCCCAAAGGCTGTTAATTTATCGCCTGTAGCTGACGCGTAAGCTTAAGCAATATAAGCAATAAATAAAGCCCGCTCAACTGAGCGGGCTTTATTTTTGGAATATGAGTGGGTTTATTTATTGCCCATAACTTTTCCGAGGATAAAGGTCAGAATTGTTCCGCCTACACCACCAGAAACTGCACCGCCAAGAAGTGAGCCTACATTCATGCTAGCTCCGTCTGTTGGCGCAGCAAATATTCCATCAAGTCCAGGTATCATAGGCGCTAACGCCGCAAGACCTGTTCCCCCGACAATACCTGTTAAGGCGCGTCCTGCTGTTCCCATGCTGGAGTTCATCATTTTACCAGCCAAAAGACCGCCGCCGCCGCCGCTCAAAAGACCTAGTGCTAAACTTACAATATCCATTTTTCCCCATTTCTCTGATATTATTTATCAGTAGATTTGTTACCGAGATACCTCATATATCTCTTGGCATAAGATTGCCGTTAACCTATGAGTTAATCAAGTCTTAAAATGAATGGCTAAAATTCTTCGTGAGATAGAAAAATGAAACTTAAATATATGTTTTTAATGACTTTTTTAATTTCCTCTTGCGGAGGCGGTGAATCTAAGACGGCACCCACACAGGCCGTAAAAACGACACAAACTGCTCAAGTTATACCTGTGGCGAGTGAAATGACCCCGCTAGAACATGGCGCAAAAATCTATAAACGCTGCAAAGCCTGCCATACATTAGAAGATGGTGGAAAGCACAGGGTCGGGCCAAATTTATGGGATGTTTACGGGGCAAAGGCTGGTAGCAAAGAGGGGTTTAATTATTCCAAAGTTATGGCAGCTTCTGATGTTATTTGGACGGATGAGACCATGGATGCCTATATGACAAAGCCGTCAACGTTCATGAAAGGTAACCGCATGAGTTTTATTGGTCTTAAAAAACAAGCAGACCGTGATGCGGTACAGCTTTATATTAAGTCGAAAACAACGCCTTAATATTTCAGCCAGGTCCCAACTGAAAGACCGCGTTCCCTCACGATATTACGGCCCGCAATCGTTTCTTCATACCCAATTTGGACATGCCTGTTTTTCTTATACTCATATGCGGCAGATAATTTTAACTTTACGCGTTGTTGGATCGGGACGGAAAACCCATCTTCCTCTATACTTTTTCTTCGCGCATGAAAGAGTTGGCCCAGTAATAGATATTTATCATTCCTTTTATAACCCAGCGTAAAATCTGAGTGCCATTCGTCAATATTTGAGAAGGTCTTACTGCGCAAAGCCCCTTGGGCTTCAAAGAAGACAGCCGAATTTTCAAAAGTCTGATTTCGTCCCCATAGACCGCGCAATTCAACACTATCATCAGGCCCGTTAAAGTCCAATATTGAACTCGGCGGTCCGCCTCCAATAATATAGCTCCCCTGCAAAGAGACAACCGAATGTTCTTTACGATCTAGCTCGTAACGTAGTCCAAGCTCTATATCGGCAAAATCCGAAAAGTTTGTTTGGCTCTGCCCATCAAAAATTTGAAGAGTTTGATAAGCGCCATTCCCGACGAAATTCAGTTTTTGCGTTAGTCCATGTTCGTAAAAAACGCGCCCTTCAGTCTTTACGAAAGACAGAGAGTTATTGTCCTCTTCAATATCTGTAAAAGCTGATTTGGCTTTGCTGTAGTCAAATGTAGCAATAATCTGGCCTTCACCTGCAGCTAGGTTCCAAGCCCCGGCATGGGCCTTTTGAGGTATTATCCCAAAAGACATACCAATTATCGTCCACGATATATAACGATAGAATATTTTCAAAATCCAACCCCTGATATAGTTTTTAGTCTTTGCCTGCGGGGCAAGTCAAATGCTATAGCTATGATTACACTTGGAGTTTCTTTTGGCTAAACCGCCTAAATCATTCAAAACCCTCGCATTTGTCGCCAGTGAAAAACCTGCGGCGAAACAGGCTTTAAAAGCCCTGTCGCAAAAATATGGTAATCATGATGCGGCCAGTGCTGACGTCATAATAGCGCTTGGCGGCGATGGTTTCATGCTCCAGACTTTGCGCACTTATATGCCTCTCATTCGCCGAGGGTTGCCAGTTTATGGCATGAATAAAGGCACAGTCGGGTTCTTGATGAATGAGTATAAAGCGGACAACCTTATAGACCGCGTGTCAAAGGCCGAAGCAACAACAGTTCGTCCTCTCAAGATGAAAGCCTTTGGCGTGGGCGGTAATTATGAAGAACTCGCTTTTAACGAAGTCTCGCTTTATCGGCAGTCACAACAGGCCGCTCATATCAAAATCAATGTCGATGGCAAAACCCGGCTTGAACATTTAATTGCAGATGGGGTCTTATTGGCAACACCCGCTGGCTCAACGGCTTATAACCTATCGGCTCATGGCCCTGTTGTTCCGCTCGGTGCTCATATTTTGGCCCTGACCCCGATAAGCGCCTTCCGGCCAAGACGCTGGCGAGGGGCCCTGCTCAACGCTGATGCTAAAATAGAGTTTGAAATTTTGGATAGCGCGAAACGCCCCGTGGCGGCCTCTGCTGATAATCAGGAAATCCGCAATATTGAAAGAGTGATGATTGAGCAGGATAATGAAACGTCTCTTACGCTTCTATTTGATCCCGCGCATGGCCTTGGTGAAAAAATCTTGCGCGAACAATTTGCACCTTAATCACGGCTTAGGACGCTAATTCAACATCGGAAAACCCGTTGAGCATTTCCAAAAACCATAATTGTTCAGCTTCGGGTAATTCAAATGGCAGGGTTAAAACGCGCTCGACCATGAGTTCTTGAAAATGACGACGATCATATATGAGGCTAGAAAGTTCTAAGTCTCTAAAGATAACGCAGGCAGCATGAATAACTTGTGTTGAATTATCATCCAAGCCCGCACGCCTGCAAAGCGCTTTAAGACCAAATGGCCCGCCATCATGGATCATTAACATCGCTTTGCGCAGGGTCACGCCGGATAATTGCGAGAGGGCCTGTTCGACGAACCGCATCTGTCCACATCCTGCCGCCCTGATAATCAAAGAGGCCGTTAACCGCCCCTGCGTATCAATGGCTGAGATAAGAGCTTTTAAATCTTTAGACACCCAAGACTGGTCGACAAAATCAAGAACTGCCCGTTCACGGGTTCGGCTAGCCAGATCAATCGCTAAATCCACAGGAACGGAATGTTGTTTGACCAGCTGAACGGCAACATCTTCACTGACGAGAGAAATCATTTTCTCAACAATTTTTGGCGGTAAATCACGGCGGGCAATCATACCTTTTGCGACAATGTTTTGACCTATGAGATCATCATTGTTGTAAATTTCAAGCATCTCAGAAGCTGTTTCTTCCGAGATTAAAGCCCCATCATTGGCAGCAACCTCTGCCACAGCATGGCTATCACCAAACCGAACAATCGCCCGCGCAACATGATCGCTAACACTAATCCGTTTGGCTACGGCTAAAATTTTTGCCGCTGCCTTAGATTTTAAAATTTCAATTAAGTCTTGGTCTGAGAACACAGGAGAATGAGTGAGAACCGGGACCGCAATCGTATCAATATCCTTCGCCAGTTTTACAGCGATTTCGCGGGGTAATTTCGGTGAATTTTTCAGTGTAACCGCCAAAGCGCGCCTAACTAGCTCTGCGCTATCTTTGGCTATATACTTCAATAAATTGTGAGAAAACTTTCGCTCTTTGTCTGATAGAGCGTTATCCCTCATCTCGCGGCAAATTCGCTGCGTGGCCAAGGCGCGAACAGTTTCGTCGGGATGACGAACGGCTAAACGAACATCCTCCGCATCAAAATTTATAAGAGCAGCTCTTTCCATCAAGGCCGTTGATAAGGCCTTATGGTAAACGAGTAGTTATTATCTATGGCCGTATTACTCTGCGGCTAAGGGCATGACTGGTTTGGCGGTCAGCACACGGCCAAACTTTTCGATATTCAGTGCGTCAGAGAAATGGTCTTTTTGCCAGGCTATCTTACCGCCAATAATTGTTGCTTCGACAACATCATCAGAGCGATTGACTAATTGCTCATGTTCAAACTCTTCACGGTATATGCGCTCAACATTGGCTTCGCCGTCATAGGTTTTTAAAATTTCGGGGTTGATAATGGTGATGTCAGCTCGCGCGCCTATATCAAGTGTTCCTGAGCGAACTCCAAATATTTCTGATACGTCTCGGGTCAAACGCTTCACGATATAACTCACATCTTTATCGCCGCCCTGTTGGGCTAGTTTTAACGCGCGCAAATTACAATCATAAAAAGCCATATTGGTTAGATGAGCCCCAGAGTCATTAAACCCAGGTAAAAGCGCAGGGTCCATTAAGAGTTTCCGGGTTAAGTCCGCATCTCGATTCGCGCTTGTTGTTGACCAAACCAAATCAGTATCAAAAGCCTTGAACATGGCGATCATGAAATCGGTTTCGTCATTTATATCGTTAAAATCAGCCTCAACTATAGCTTTTTCGGCATCATTGTCCGGATGCTTTCCGTTAAGAACAGACTGAAAGACGGCCTGAAAGCTTTGCCCTTCCCAGCTTTGGATAGGGCACCTATCAATGAACATATCATCGAAGCTACGATTAAAGGCATAATCTTCTCGCCGAAACTTTCGTTTCAAACGCGCTACATTAAAGCCCGTCTTTCCTGTCATCCACATTTTACGAAAGCGGGCTTGAAAGTCAGGATTATCGAGAATAGCGCGCCGTCCGTCGCGATCTTCCAGATCCGTTTCAATTAATTCGCGCAATTCATCAATTTCCTCAGACAAAGGATTAAAAGGCCCATCAGACCAAATTTTAAACGGTGCGGCCAAGGCTTGCATATAAAAGCGGCCATTTAAAAATTTCGAA
Organism: uncultured Hellea sp.; assembly: GCA_964472905.1. Classification (GTDB taxonomy): domain Bacteria; phylum Pseudomonadota; class Alphaproteobacteria; order Caulobacterales; family Maricaulaceae; genus Hellea. The sequence goes on from CAYYMI010000064.1 coordinate 11,851, forward strand.
TTTAATACGCGCGATAAGGTCGTAGCCAATTTTACAATTGATCCATTACTCGATACATCAAGGGCGGCCACAACTGTCGTTTTCAAAGGCTTCTTGTGCAATAAGCCGCTTGTTAAAAGAAATGTGCGTATGACTTGCGGCGGGCTGTCTTTGGGCGGTGTGGCTTGCCAAACACGGTCATAGTCTCGAACGATTGACGTTAGGGCTTTAATCTCAGAAAATGGCGCAAATTGCGTTGGAATTTGTTTATCCCGATTGGGATCATTAGCCAGAAAATGAAACGGCAGCGCATCAGTTGAAAATCCTGCATAACCTTCATCTAACCCCTTTTGTAAAAGGCCTTTCATCTGGGACAATTCATCTTGTGTCGGGTGGCGGTTAACGCTATCTTTCAATCCCATGACTTCAATTCTCAACATAGAGTGAGGAATCATAGGAACGATATTCGGACCAAGGTTTAACGTCTCAAGGTGTTCTAAATAACTATCGGAGGAGTCCCAATAAACCTTATCAGCGACTTTTTTCAGCACGTGTTTCGGTATGTTTTCAACCCGCGCGAAACAAGAGATTATAGGATCATCATTATCTTTGCGCTGCGCTCCAAAGGCCAGCCCCAAAGAGCAATTGGACATCACAACTGTTGTTGTTCCATGACGAACAGACTCGGGAAGCCCCGGCGTGATTTCAATTTCCAAATCATAATGTGTGTGAACATCAACTAAGCCCGGCATGACCCATTGCCCGTCGGCATCAATAACGTGCTTTGCCTTAGCCATATCAGAAGCACTGGCTTGGCCCATAATAATTCCGTCTTTGACGGCGATATTTTTTCGGATGGGCAGCTCACCGCTACCGTCAAAAACCATTCCATTTTTGATAACCATATCCATAAGTTTAAGGTGACCTTCAAACCGCATCTCGTCAAGCCATCTTCTGGCGGCTTGTAACTCACGCCTTTTTATGAAAACAGACACTATGTTATCGACAAGAGAATGGGAAAATGCAGGCCAATATTTGACCGTTAAGGGTCATCGGATTTTTGTTATTGATGAAAACTCCAACGCTTCCAAAGACGCCTCTCAAGATAAAAACACTATCCTGCTTATTCACGGGTTTCCGACATCAAGTTGGGATTGGGCCAAAATTTGGCCGCGCCTCTCCTCTGATTATCGGCTCATAGCCATGGATATGTTGGGGTTTGGGTTATCGGATAAGCCGAACCCTCATCACTATTCCATTCATGA
>CAYYMI010000065.1:0-12951 GCA_964472905.1 uncultured Hellea sp.
TACGGCCTTCGGTTTTAAGACCAACGTCAACAACAACCGTGTCTTTTTCAACGGCAGTGACGAGTCCTTTGACAACGGAGCCTTCCGTCATTGAATTGGTCTCAAATGAGGCCTCTAACATGGCTTCAAAATCTGATGTGGATGGATTGAGGGATTGAGCTGTGCTCATAATGGTTTCCTTTAAAATCGGTTCCGGCCGACAGGTTGTATCCTGCGGTCTGGCCCAGCCAATCTGAGCCTCTCAATGACAAAACGGCGTGAGGAAAGCCACGCCGTAACAGTCAGCCGCGCCTATAGGGGAATGTTGGGTAGGTTGCAAGGAAAGATATAAGGTGAAGCTAGGGTAAAATTTTTGAAAAATTACTTCAATATTCTGGCGCGGGTAGATCGCCTATAAATTCTTCATCAATCATAGGCGGCGCTGCGTCTTTGAACCGGCTTTCATCATAAGTAGGCTAATGCCGCCAATAATCAAAGCGAGCGCGGCGATTGCTAATCTTCCTCCGATAGGGTTGGGAATGATCAACATCAAAGTAATGAAAACAGAAACAGTAATACCAAATCGGCCGATGACTTTTAACTGCGCCAAATCATTAGCGGCGCCGACTTCAGTTTTAAAGTCGATGGGCGTCTTCATATTTGTAATGAATTTATCGACCATATTGCGGTGTGGTGATCCAAGCGCTGGGGCAAAGGGTATAGAGAGCAAAAACCCTAAAGTCCCTGCAGCTAAGACCCCGAAAAATTTGACTTGGAATGTCCATGTTGAATCTGCAGGGAATCCTAAATAAGACAAAGGCACATTTAGGAATGCCATTAAGGAAACAGTGAACGCGCAGGCAATCGAGAACAAGGCTGCCCAAGACGGCGTTTTACGAATAAACAGCCCCCACATGAGTGGGATTTGGATCGGTATCAATAATAACGCGCCAATATCGAGCATAATTTCGAATATGCCTTTGCCTTTTTGCCCCGCAATATAAAGCGCCAGGAAAATGATCAGTATACCCATCGCCCACGTATAAAGCCGTCCATAACGTAAGAGTTGGGCTTCCGACTTTGACGCCCATTTAAATTTGCGCGAAAGCTTTGGGTAAATATCTTTAATCAGAATGGCGACATTATTATTCAATCCCGTATCAACAGAGCTCATCGTAGCGGTTAGGATGGCCACAACAATCAACCCAATCAGACCGGTTGGCAAAAGATTGACACTTGCAATGGCATAGGCCGCTTCAGCGGGTTTGCTTATGCCAAGCGCCATGACTTCTTCGGAATATAAGAGCCGCGCTGTGATCGGCGGCAAGAACCATATTAGCCCGCCCACGAGAAAAAGAAACGAGGCCAGCAAGGCGGCTTTACGGGCTTCGCGCCCGTCTTTGACTGAAAAATAGCGAGGTCCCGCATACATTGAATTAAACACAAAAAACCCTTTGGTCACCATGGCACTCGCCCAGCCCCACGTATAAGCGCCGCCAAATAGGGTGGCTGAATTAATCATACTAAATTCTTCGGTCAGTCCTTGCGCCTCGATCTGCGCAAACATATTGTCAATCCCGCCCAACTGACTCACGCATAGCCAAGCAATAATGATTGTGAGCGGAATCAGAATAAGACCCTGGAGAAAATCTGTTGCCATTACGGCCCAGCGTCCGCCTGTGGCAGAATAAAAAAGGACTATAATGCCGCTAAGAATGATGACGTGATAAATATTATATCCAAAAACGGCGGAGCAAAATATCCCCAAACCATATAACGCCATGGCAGCATATAAGGTACGTATTGGCACTTCGAAAAGAGCGTAGAAATTACGGGTGGTTTCTCCGAAGCGTTTTGAGATTGCTTCTGGGAAGGTTGTTACGCGCATTTGCCGGAGCCAGGGCCCTAAAAAAACAAAGTTTAAGAAAAAGCCAAACGCATTTCCTAAAAAGATAATCATCACGGAAAAACCGGACTCAAACGCAACGCCCGCAGCGCCCGTAAACGTCCAAGCGCTAAAGGCACTCATAAATGCACTAGTGCCGACGAGCCACCAACTCCCTTTGGTGCCGCTTTTAAAATAATCATCCGTATTGGATGAAAATTTCTTGAATATAATTCCGACAAAAACGATCAATATCAGATAACCAACGATCACCAGATATTCGATATTCGATATTTCTATTTGCGGCACAGTTTAAAGACTTGCAGATAGATGACGCACATCGACCCAATTGTCATTTTTGCGGATAATGTCGATGAGCTGTTGATATTGAGCGCCCTCTTTAAAGGTCTGATATGGGGCAACAGTCTCGCCCTGAATATCTTTGACAAATTCACGGATAAGGTATCGCCAGTTTCGTTCTGTATCGCCTTTCACATCTGGAATATCTGCTGCGATGTCTGCCGGAAGTGTTATCTCCTCCCAGCGTTTGTTATCGCCGTAAAAATATAAAGGCCCGCTGCCATAATGTCCTTTGATATATATCGCGCCTTTATGGCCATAAAAGGCGATATAATCTTCGTTAAACCGTGGATGTAAGCCGCCATGTTTGAACAAGACCGAGACTGGTTTCTTTGCAAAGGGGCTTTCGAGTTTAGCTGAAACATTATAAGACCATTCAACATTAGACTCCCCCCACTCTAATGCTGGGTCATCCAAGTCCTTTGGTATATGATCTCGTCTGGTTTTAAAATTGTGGACCCCTTTTACAATAGGAGCCTTGCCCATATCATCGCGAACCTCGCCCATAACGGATAGAATTTTTTCGCCTATGACTGAGGTCACAATTGAGAGCTTATGGGTGAAATTATTATTCAGCCGACCGCCACCATCTTCCCTGCGGTGTGACCATCCAAAGGGAATATCCCGTTCGAGGTTAAAGTGAGAGACGCATTCAACTTCTAAAGGCTCACCGATCGTGCCTGCTGCAACGAGTCGTTTTGCGTGAATGACTTCGGGCATATATCTGAAACTCGCCGCAAAGGCTGTCTTCACGCCTTTTTGGACGGCTAAGCGGTGAAGCTCCGTGGCCGTGTCGCCATCTGCTGTCAGAGGTTTGTCGCAAAAGATATGACATCCCTTGGCAAGGGCTTGCTTAATAGGTTCAAAGTGAACCCCGCCCGGCGTGGCGATAGATACAATATCAGGCTGGCAATCTGCAAGGGCCTTTTGCCAATCTGTTCCCGCATGCGGAATATCTAAATCCTTAGCAACTTTGCGTACAACACTTTCTGTGCGCCCAACAATGCCGACAATATTCGCGCCAGCGTATCGGAAGGCTTCTGTGTGCCCCTGACCTGCAAAGCCCGTTCCGTGAACTAATACTTTTATTGCCTTGCTCCTCTATGCTACTAAGTCTTGTTGGAGACAAAACATGAAAATTACAAGCGCAGATGTTTTTGTCGGAGGCCCCGGGAAAAACTACATCACCTTAAAGATCATGACTGATGAAGGTATTTACGGCCTTGGGGATGCCTCGATTAATACACGAGGGCTTTTACCGGCGACCTACTTAAAAGAATACTTGATTCCCTGCCTGATGGGTATGGACCCGCGCAATAGCGAGGATATTTGGCAATATTTTTATAAAGGCGCTTACTTTCGGCGCGGTCCTGTGACCATGGCGGCCATTGGCGCGATAGATATGGCGCTTTGGGATATTAAAGGTAAAATTGCAGGCTTGCCTGTCTATCAATTGTTGGGCGGTAAAAGCCGAGAAGCCGCCTTAGTCTACGCCCACGCAACAGGGTCTGATATTGAAGACCTTCTGGACTCCATCGAGCATTATCAGTCAGGTGGCTATAAAGCCATGCGGGTGCAATGCGGAATTCCTGGCATGCCAGAAGGTTACGGCATCTCGGGCGAAGCAGACAATTCAAAACATTTTATCACAGATTTTACAGGCCTACCCAAGACCGAGATTTGGGATACCGAAAAATATCTGAAATTCATGCCAAAGGTTTTTGAGGTCATAAGAGAGCGCTTCGGACCAGACTTGAAAGTCTTACACGATGTGCATCATCGCCTTCGCCCAAGAGAGGCGGCAGCTTTTGCCAAAGAGGTTGAAAAATACAATCTGTTTTGGCTTGAAGACCCAACCCCCGCAGATGATCAGAGCGCGTTGAAACTCATCCGGCATCATTCAACAACGCCTATCGCCATTGGCGAAGTCTTTAACTCGATATGGGATTGTAAAACCATGATTGAGGAAGAGTGGATTGATTTCATTCGTGTCTCAGCAACTTATGCCGGCGGGATAACCCATGTGAAACGCATTGTTGATTTGGCCGGCTTGCATCACGTGCGTACAGGGTTCCACGGGGCCCCGAGTCATTCGCCCATATCAATGGCGGCGCAGGCGCACCTAAATGCATGGGCCCCTAATTTTGGCATTCAGGAATATTTGATCCTAGGCACGCCAGAATGTGACGCGTTATTTCCATCGGAGCATTATCTCAAAGACGGTATGCTCTATGTCAGTGACGCCCCTGGCCTCGGAGTGGATTTCGATGAAAAAGAAGCCAAGCGCTATAGTTATGAATTGAGCTATCATCCCGTAGTCCGGCTAGAAGATGGGACCATGTGGGATTATTAAAATGGTAAGTTTGGAATAGAATAGCTCAGCCGCTCATCACTGCAACGTCAATTGCGCTGATAGTAATCCGCTCTCATTTGCCGTAATTGTTGCGCGGCTGAGGTCCGCCCCGTTTTCCGTAATCAACGTATTTATCAAGCCGTAAAGTTTAGCTGTCTCCACATCATCTATCCAAACATTGAGTGCCTCTCCGTCAGGTTGGACACGGCTTAAGCGCACGCTTTTTGTACGAGCGATGTTAATGAGGACTGTACGCGAAAAGGCAGCTCCTGTGGCAGTGCTCGGCCCTGCCCCTAATGACGGTAGCGCGCGGGTGACGATATTATAATCACGAAGCGCTTTATCAGATTGAAGGCGGGCATCCGACTTAGCCGAGAGGACAGGATTGATGACAACAAACCAAATGAGCGCCAAAACCATGGCAAGTCCTATGGCGGCCATAATGACTTTTTCATAAAGCTCGCGCTCATCCCATTTTAAAAAACTCAACATTATTTGCCCGCTCGTAAATTCGCTTCGCCGACAAATTGCCCTGATTGCTCGCGTACGCCGCCGGTGGTCAATTGTCCGCCCGCCGCACGAATGGCGGCCTCAAAATCAGACGCACTTTCAAAGCTGGGATAAATAAGGCGCAATTGTAGATCATGACGGGCCTCTTGATACCGCAATTGATCAACCGATAAGCCGCCAACCTTATTCACCCCTTGGAACAAAATCTGTGAGAGTTGCAGGAATTCAAAATTATTTTTTCCGCCTGCCTTTTGCGCGCGCGTAGCGGCTAAGGCGGGATTAGCGGGGGCGGTTTGTCCAGTTGCCTGCGTGTAAAGCTTTGCTGTTTGCGTTTTCAAATCTACCGCTTGTAATCTGAGCGCCCGGGCCTGCGCGCCTTGCAGTACTAAAACGGCCAATCCCAAACAGGCTGCTAATCCGCCAAGTCCAGCAAAGCCCTTCCAATTCAAATTGAAGCCCGATTTTGCCGTAAATTCATTCTGGAGCATATTGAGCCCACCGCCAGCTTCGAGTCGTTGACCAATGGCTTGCAAAAACGCTTCATCCGATATCGGTTTTGCCGAAGAGGTTTCAGACCAATCCGCATCAAGAGTATGTCCTAGATCACCCCCTGAAATCACCCTATCCAAAATGGAAACCTCTTCAGACATTATATCGAAATCAGCATAAGCTGCGGAAGGCTTCAGACCCACAGATGAGAGCTGTTCCAGCGCGGCTTCAAGATGCGCTTTAGACATGACGCCAATACGAGTATCATCAAGCGCGATATGCATCTTGGCCAAAGGCTGCGCAACTTTATCCTCAATACTAAACCCGGCCGCTTTCAAACGGTCGCGTTTCGATGTCGCTGGCAATTCATGCGAATAAATACGTACCGATTGCCCCGGTAAGATTGCCACGACCTCACCGCTATCATTAGCAGGCGGCGCGCTACGGCCATGCGAGATCACTTTTGAGCCATCAAGACGGCCCCAAAGTCCGGGCGCGTCGTCATGGCTTGGCATGATGATTATAAGCCGCGCTGTCACATCTTACTCCGGCACACTTTACTCAGATAGATCATTTGGATCCTTAATGCGGGGCCGTAAATTTTCGGACCCCCATCCCCGATATGTCAGATTTGCGCCCCCATTGTCCAGCGTATCAAATTCAAAAACAACAACACGCGAGGCATTTCTGAAAGCAACTTGCGCTTCAACCCATAATTTTGCGGGTTGATAAATGATTTGCTCTAACGCTTGGTCAGGGTTTTCAAAATCACTCATAGCCGGCGCCGCCAACAGCCCCTCTTGATCGGGATATCCTTCGCTGGGGCGTTCGGTAATAAGCCGAATAGCGGTTTGAAGAAAATCTGCCCCGCCTAATAATGTCGATAGGACAAAAGCATCGAGCGGCGTGGCTGTATTGATATTAAATTCCGTGAGCTCTCCGGCCTCTCTGGCACATAGATAAGGACGTATGGATTGATAAAGCTCTTCTGTCATGCCTTGCAAAGCGCGCAGTTCCATAACTGACGAGACGGCAACATTGGCTGTACGATGGGGCGGATCTCGGCGGAGATAATCACCGTCTTCTGCGCCATTAGGCGCGCGCTGCGTATCTCGGTCTATCCAATCGGCCAAAATTGTACTTTGCGTAAAAGCGTCATTATTAGGCCAGCCAAGCGCGGTCAAAAGAGATGCAAATTGCCGAACCCCTACAATGTTTTGCGCCCCATCCTCGGCGTTGACGAGACTGCCTAAAGAAAAACAATGAGTCCCATCGCTCACATTTAAAGTCATAGCCCCTCCTTCAAACGGAAAGGTGAAAATTTGCGGCTGTACGAAAGCGCGGTTTCTCGCCTCTGGCGGTAATGGCCCCAGCGTCTGAGTTATATAACTTGCCGCAAAATCTTCTGCGCCTTTCACATACCAATCCGTTTGCGCATAATCGCCAACATTGATGATACGTTTCACAGAAAACCGAATATCATCAATAATCGCAACCGAGACAGCCGCCATGACCGCCATAATTAACAAGGTCGTCAAGAGCACAGTCCCTTGCTCTTTGTGAGATGCTTTTGTGTGAGACGACATAAAATGAGACCCCATCATAATCGTAGCTCAAAGAAATGCGTTATCGTATCTCCAAAATTATCCGTCATTTCAAAAGATATTGCATTGGGCTGTGGATCAAAATTAGGCACCCCCCTTTGCGCTGGCGCCGTGATCGAGGGTTGGTTTGCCAAGACCCTTATTTGATCTGTCTCTATGGAAGATGCACCCGCGACATTCGTGGTAGAGCGCGCGATATGGCCGCGCAAACTCACATTTTGAAGATCATCGAGTAAAACCCGATCAAAATATGTAGGGTCAGAGCTCGGATTTTCATGCGAAAAACTCCGGCGAATAAATTCAGTGTTGATAAAATGATATTCAACACGTTCAAGATCACCCCGGCTTTCCAGACCTCCGGGATTTTCATGGCCCCGCCGCGTAAATGTCAAAAGCGCCTCGCCATCGGTGGTTAAGCTATAGGGCATGAAACCACCCAGTTCATCGCGCATAGGCCGTAGTGTGATCGTGGATAAATCCGCGCTCAGAATAGAGCGCGCGCTATTGATTTTATTGATGTCGGTAACCGCGTCATTTAAACGGCTTTTCCCCCGTAAACTTTGGGTAAGGGCTGTCATCGTTCCCACCGAAATCAATGCGAAGATAAATAGCGAAATGAGGACTTCGATAAGCGTGAACCCCTCCTCTCCCGTTTTGGTCTGTATCAGCTCAGTCATGACGGCGTATCACCCGTTCGAAAGGCTGTGCGTTCAATTACAATTTGATCTTTATCTCGTTCGCGTATGGTAACGAGAATACGGTAAAAACCGCTACTTTCCGTTTCGGAAATTTCCTCGCGCCACTCATAGTTTCGGCCAGCCGCGGTTTCTTCACCTGTCGAGACGCCGATCTTAAGCGGTTTTAGTCTGGCCTGAACAATTCTGTTATCTGCAACTATGCCAGCATAAGTTTTATGCTCTAAAATAGTAATAGCCCGCACAGACTCCGTCCCGCTATGCGTTAGGCCAATAATCGCAAAACTAAAAATTAGCAGCGCGGCTAAAACCTCGACTAATGTGAACCCAGCCTCAGATATGGAAGAATTTGTCCTCATTGATTTTTCTGCAAGACAATGCGTCCATCGCCCGCCGTCATTAAGGTATAAGCAATATCATTATCTGACATCGCTAGCTCAAAAGGGGTGGACAGCCCTGTCGGCTGAAACAAGATGGACGGGCTAGATGTTTTTGGAAGATCCAAACGTGTATCAGCCCGTTTATATTGCAATCTGTAACCTGCATCCCACTCATCAGAAGCAAGTTCTTGCCATTCATCTTGATCATATTCGTATAAGGTATAGCCTGATTGCGAAAAGCCCGCGGCGCTCACGCGGCCATTGATAATCGAATTTTGCGCGAGTTCATTTAAACTCCCCACCATGACTTGCGTTTGTTTTTCCAAAGCTGATTTGGGCGTCGGTATCGATAAGATTACAATAGACGACATAAGCCCTATGATAATCAGAACCGCGAGCACTTCGACCAGTGTAAATCCCGTTTCCTTATCGCTTGCGAGACCGCGATGTGGGCGGGTTCGCAATTACTGCTCCCAACTCACAATATCCGCAGCCTGATCTTCGCCGCCGGGTTCACCGTCCGAGCCAAATGACAGAATATCATAAACACCATTTTCACCCGGATAACGATAAACATAAGGACGGCCCCAAGGGTCATTAGGCAATAGTTTCACATAACCACCCGTCCGATACCGCGCGGCGTCAACTCCGCTAGGCTGCGAAACTAAAGCTTCCAATCCTGCGTCTTCCTCAGGATAATCAAAAAGGTCTAAGCGGTACATTTCAAGCGCCTGTTCAATAATGCGAATGTCAGCTTTGGTTTTCGACACTAAGGCTCTATCTTGTGCTGGAAGCACATTGATGACCACAAAGGTTGTCAGCAACCCGATTATGACGAGCACAACCATCACTTCGACCAGGGTGAAGCCGTCCTCTTGTTTGGATTGAGCTTTAAGTTTTTTAATTAAATGATGTCTCATAATCATGTCCTAAAAAGCGAGTGTGTTTAATCTTAAAATAGGGAGGAAGATCGCCGCAATAATTAATAACACTATTCCGGCTAAAAATATGATGATCAACGGTTCGAGCAGGCTTAGAAAGACGCTTGTGGCGGATTCAAATTCATCCTCGAGATAATCCGCCGATTTAGAAAACATTTTTCCCATATCGCCTGAAGCTTCACCGCCTGCTACCATTTGAACAACCAAGGGCGGGAAAACTTTGGTGTTTCGGAGCGCCGAACTTACGGCTGCCCCTTCTCTGACTTTAACGCAAGCTTCGCCAACGGCGCGCCGCATAACAGAGTTTTTCAGTGTATGCCGCGCGGTTTCCATAGAGGTGAGCGCCGGAGTGCCACTATCAATCAAGCCTGCCATTGTGCGCGCAAAACGCGCCGCATTTAAATTTCGACTTACGCGCCCCAAGATCGGCAATTTAAGTTTAAGTCCGTCCCATTTTAGCCTTAAGTTTTCTTGCTTGAGCGCCTGTTTAAATCCGAAAATCAAAAGAGCAATGACAAGCGCCGCCCATAATCCATAGTTCTGTATCCACTCCGAGGTCGCAATTGTGAACCGCGTCAGGGCGGGAAGTTCCTGTCCAAAACTATCAAATTGATCGACAACTTTTGGGACAACAAACACAAGCAGTATCGTCACAACAATCAAGGCAACAATTGTTAAGACGATTGGATAAATCGTGGCGCCCAATATTTTACGGCGGATTTTTTGGCTCGCCTCAAGATCGTCAGATAGCCGGTTCAAGACGGCGGGAAGACGGCCCGACGTTTCACCAGAAGCCACCATCGCCGTGTAAAGCTCTGGGAATATTTTGGACTGGCCGCGCAAAGCATCAGATAATCTAAGACCTTCCATAACCTGCGCACGAATATCCAAAAGCGCAGCTTTCATGGGCGAGCGTTCAAATTGTAAAGCCGTAATTTTAAGCGATTCTTCAATCGGCGTTGCCGCGTCGATTAAAATAGCAAGTTGCCGCGTGGCTTGTGTAAGGTGCTTATGTTTAACGCGCCCGCCATTTCCAACAGAGGCCCCTTTATTCTTCTTGGCTTTGCTTGGTGTCAGGTCGACTGGCATGAGCGCTCGGGCGCGCAGAATATCACGCGCATCACGCGCGGAACTGGCCATGACTGTGCCCTTTTTACGCTTACCCGCCGTATCAAGGGCGGCGTAGTCAAACGCTTCCATTAGATATCTTCCGCCGTTTTCGACTTACAGACCCGAAGGACTTCTTCGGCAGAGGTTTCGCCAGCAGCAACTTTATCTGCCCCGCTGGATAAGAGGTTCTTACGGCTCTTAAAGGCATATTTGGACATATCGTTTTCGCTCGCCCCATCATGGATCATGGAACGGAGCTTATCATCTAACGTAACAATTTCATAAATGCCAAGCCTACCCACATACCCAATATCCTGACATTCCGTACAGCCATTAGCTTTGTAAAACGTCACATTAGATTTTTTAAGACCAAGCTCGGCTTGTTCCTGAGCGGACGGTTTGTAAGGTGTTTTACAGTTAGAACATAAGCGCCGTACAAGGCGCTGCGCCACAAGGGCTGTAATTGTCGAAGACAATAAGAAAGGCTCAACACCCATATCGCGCAGACGCGCAATTGCGGACACGGCTGAGTTGGTATGCACCGTCGAGAGTACCAAATGTCCGGTAAGGGACGCTTGGACCGCGATCTCAGCAGTTTCCGGATCGCGAATTTCACCGACCATAACAACATCAGGGTCTTGACGAAGGATAGCTCTTAGCCCCGCCGCAAATGTCATGCCGACTTGGCTATTGACCTGCGTTTGCCCAATACCGTCCAGCGCATATTCAACGGGGTCTTCAACTGTCAGAACATTGCGCGAGCCATCATTAAGCTGTGAGAGGGCGGCATAAAGCGTTGTTGTTTTACCCGAGCCCGTCGGGCCTGTGACCAAAATAATACCATTGGGCCGCGCCAGCGCCGATTGAAAGGGTTCAAGAACCTGCGTATCCATACCAAGCTCTGGCAAGCCAAGGCGCGATTGATCTTGTTCCAAAATCCGCATCACAAGGCGCTCACCGTGACGAGCTGGCAAAGTCGAGACCCGAACATCAATCGCCCGTTCCCCAAGATTAAGTGAAAAACGTCCGTCTTGAGGCACGCGCTTTTTGGCAATATCAAGCTGAGCCATGACTTTAACTCGTGAGACCAATAGTGAGGCGAGACGCGCGGGCAAGCTCAGCATTTCGCGTAATGTTCCGTCTATGCGAAACCGCACGGATAAGCGCTGCTCGTAAGGTTCAATATGAATATCCGAGGCACGGGAGCGAATAGCCTCTTGTAAAATACCATTAATAAGCCGGATGACGGGCGCATCATCTTGACTATCCAGCAGGTCCGATGTGCGCGGGAGGCCGCTCGCCAGCGCGTTGAGATCACTTGGCGCGTCCATCGCGTCCTCAGCAGAGCTAGACAAATCAGCTTGGGCGTAAACCCGCGCGGCATGGTTTTCAAACTCACCTGGCGTCACATCCAATATCTTAGCGGGCTGTCCCAAAGCCCGACGTGCTTCGAGCTTGGCCTCAAGGGTCGCGGCTGGACGGCACGCCAAAACCACTTGGCCATCACTTTCAATCGCGACAATGCCCTGCGCGCGCGCAAACCCGTAGGTTAAAGCAGGCTTGGAGAGTGTTGTATCAGACATAAATTTTAACTAACGCCATGGGTCCGCCCTGTCACCTTTAGAATCATAACATTTCCGATACTATAATTTATCGTTTATCGTAATTATTTGTTGTTTTTCGATAAATTTTGACTTATAATAACGCAAGATAAGTCATAGCTGGGGAATATTATGCTATCCATCAAAAACGTCCATAAGCGCTTTGGCGACGTCCATGCGATGAATAACATCAATCTTGATTTAGCCCCGGGGCTTTTTGGTCTTCTTGGCCCTAACGGCGCAGGGAAATCCACCTTGATGCGCACACTGGCTACGTTGCAAAATCCTGATGAAGGCGTGATTACATATAATGGCACGGATATCACGGAGCAGCCTGATGTTATTCGCTCAACATTAGGCTATCTGCCGCAAGATTTCGGTGTTTATCCGCGCATGAGCGCCTTAGCCTTACTTGACCATATTGCTGTTTTAAAGGGCATCACCAACAAAGGGGAGCGTAAAGACCAAGTTGAGACTCTCTTGCAAATGGTCAATCTTTGGACACACAAAACAGCCTCGGTCGCCACATTTTCCGGCGGGATGCGGCAACGCTTTGGCGTAGCGCAGGCTCTTCTCGGCGATCCTCACCTCATCATCGTGGATGAGCCCACGGCGGGGCTTGACCCGCTCGAGCGCCAACGTTTTCTCGATATTCTCTCCAGGGCTGGCGATGATAAAATTATTATTCTCTCCACCCATATTATCGAAGATGTTCGCGACCTTTGCACCGATATGGGCGTGATGGGTGACGGTAAACTGATTGTACGCGGGGCTCCAGAAGATTTAATCGACCGCATCCAAGGACAGGTTTGGACACAACGCTTTGAAAGCGACGAAGAGGTTGACCGCTTAAAATCCGAAATGCAGGTACTATCAACTCGCCGCCTACGCGGAGCGACAGTAGTGTCCGTATTAGCGCAGACCTCCCCTGCTAAGGGATGGGAGTCTCGAGAGGTCCTCTTAGAAGATGCTTACTTCGCTTATTTAAACGGATTTATGCCAGCTGGGGAAACGCGTCATGCTGCGTAAACTCCTCGGATTTGA
>CAYYMI010000066.1:0-12472 GCA_964472905.1 uncultured Hellea sp.
CCGTAATAGCCTTTAAGCTTTTGCTTAGCGCGAAGCTGCGTACCGAAATCGGAAAGCTTGCTGCGGCGATTCTGGCCATGCTGACCTGGACCATAAGGCCGCTTATTAACAGGTGACTTGGGACGACCCCAAATGTTCTCACCCATACGGCGATCGATTTTATATTTTGTGGAATGACGCTTAGACATGCGTTTATACTCTTTACTCTAGCGTGGCCCGGCTGACTGGACTATTCCAATCGCGATTTCAACGGCGGCACCATACTGACCCGTGTAAGCGCCGCTATTTATAGAGGCTGGCGTTCAAGTCAAGCTTTATGAATCATATTTGCTTCGTCGATTTCAGTTGCGAGCCATCTCGCTCTATGACAAGCGCAATTATGGATGCAGCGCCAGACACATCCCGTAACGGGGACAGCAAAGCAGGATTGTTAGCTGGAATTACAGCCTATACAATTTGGGGCTTTTTTCCGGTGTATTTTGTGCTCACTCGCGCCGTCCCGCCAACAGAATTAGTGGCTCACCGCGTTTTGTGGTCCGTGCCATTCGGGCTATTGATTATCCTCTTTAGGAGACAATTAAAAGATGTCTGGCAGGCGCTTAAGAAGCCTAAGACAATTGCCTTATTAGCTCTGGCGGCAATCGCCATAGCCACAAATTGGGGCATTTATATTTGGGCCATCCAGCAAGATCAAATTTTTCAAGGGAGTTTGGGCTATTATATAAATCCCCTCGCTTATGTGCTGATCGGCGTTGTTTTTTTCAAAGAAAACCTATCCCGGCTTCAAGCTCTCTCCATTTTGTTTGCACTTATCGGGGTTTCTATTCTAACAATCTATGGCGGTGTATTCCCCATAATTTCTCTATGTCTTGTGATTAGTTTTACCGCCTATGGCGTCATTCGCAAACAGGTTGAGATTGGCGCGATGCCGGGTCTCTTTATAGAGACTGTTATATTGCTCCTACCCGCTATATTCTTCTTGGGTTGGCTTTCCCAAACAGGACAACTGCAATTTGGCCAATTAGGACCGCGAATTGATAGTCTCCTGATATTAGCAGGGCCTATTACCGTCTTGCCGTTACTTGCCTTTGCCTATGCCGCGCGACACATCACGCTGTCTATGCTTGGTATCCTTCAGTATATTGGGCCTACACTCCAATTTGCATTGGGTATCTATTTCGGCGAGACCTTTACCAACGCCCATGCTTTATGCTTCGGCTTTATTTGGCTCGGCATAATCATCTATAGCTATGATGCTCTGAAGATGCATAGCCAGAAAAGTTAGTGACAGAAAATCAAAGTCTATCCAAAATCAGTCTTATTGGCGATGAACCAGCCTAATATATAGAGTGTAAACATGATTATTGACTGCAAAAACAGCAAAAACGCCCCGTCAATAACCATATTCTGATCGGGGGCGTGCACCTGTGATTTTAGAGCTTTCCGTCTTTCAGAGGCAAATATAAGTGTCGCAAGTAGCGCAGAAGCGGCGACAACAATGATATGAATCGAAAAATAACCCGCTAAAAAACAGGCTAATATCAGTAAATATCCTAAATATTTCATCGTCTGTTACCTTAATCTTACAAATTTTGGCCACGGCCACGGCCCTTGGCCAAGGCTTTAATCATGCCGCGCATCGTTTGGACTTCTTGTGCGGTTAATTTCGCTCGCGTAAAGGGAGCGCGGATATTTTGCGACATCAAAGCCCGTTTTTCAGGCGGATAAAAGAAGCCAGCGGCGGCCAATTCATCCTCGAGATGGTCAAACATTCTTACAAGATTTTCTCTATCCGCAACCTGCCCTATATCTTTTTGGAACAAAGCTGGGGGCGGCGCGCCCTCTGCGCTGGCCCAAATATAAGCAAAAACATTGACTGCCTGCGCCAGATTGAGCGACTGAAAGGCAGGATTAATCGGATAGGTCAATATGGCATCCGCCAGAACAACATCCGAGTTCTTTAGGCCCGCTTTTTCTGGTCCGAATAATATACCGCTCGGCGTGTTCTCTTGGGCATAGGCGCGTAAAGCTGGGCCAACCGCCTCTGTGCCTATAACGGGTATTTCTAATTCCCGCCTGCGCGCCGTCGCCGCCAAGACATATTTTAAGTCTGCAACCGCTTCAGCCGTCGTTTCAAATATCTTAGCCTGTTCTAAGACGGGTAATGCCCCGGCCGCCATTGCGTCCGCTGCGGGGTTAGGCCACCCATCGCGCGGAGCGACAAGACGAAGCTCGGTCAGGCCAAAATTGAGCATAGCGCGGCAGGCCGCGCCAATGTTTTCGCCTAATTGCGGATTCACGAGAATAACGGCTGGCGCTAGGCCAGTTTCATTATCGCTAACGACGCGCCCTAACTGATCTTTAAGGGTTTTTCCCATCTTCACTCTTTTATTACTGATTACAGGCGTTAAACGCTTTAAAAAACCGCCAACGGATGTTAAAGCGCGCCCAAATCACAAATCAGACTGCTTACAGAGGTAAATATGGCTAAAATCAAGGTAAATAATCCCGTTGTCGATATGAATGGCGATGAGATGACACGCATCATCTGGGATATGATCAAAGAACGTCTTATCCATCCCTATCTTGATATTGACTTACTGGACTATGATTTATCTATCCAGAGCCGTGACGCAACGGATGATCAAATCACGATTGATGCGGCCAACGCCATCAAAAAGCACAATGTCGGTATTAAATGTGCCACGATTACCCCTGATGAGCAGCGTGTTGAGGAATTTTCGCTCAAGAAAATGTGGAAGTCGCCCAATGGCACCATCCGTAACATCCTTGGCGGCGTTGTTTTCCGTGAGCCGATTATCTGTTCTAACGTCCCTCGCCTCGTTCCGGGCTGGACACAGCCTATCGTCATCGGACGTCACGCCTTTGGTGATCAATACAAAGCCACAGATTTTGTCGTGCCCGGTAAAGGCAAAGCCACAATGAAGTGGGAAGGCGAAAATGGCGACGTTATCGAGAAAGAAATCTTTGATTTCCCTGATGGCGGTGTTTTGATGGGCATGTATAATCTTGATAAATCCATTGGTGATTTCGCGAGAGCCTGTTTCAATTACGGCCTACAGCGTAAATGGCCTGTTTACCTCTCCACGAAAAACACAATCCTGAAAGCCTATGACGGGCGCTTCAAAGATTTGTTCCAGCAAATCTTTGACGAAGAGTTTGCAGACAAATTCGCTGAATTTGGCGGCGAGTATCAGCACCGTTTGATCGATGACATGGTCGCGGCGGCGATGAAATGGTCTGGCGGTTATATCTGGGCCTGTAAGAATTACGATGGTGATGTTCAGTCAGACACCGTCGCCCAAGGCTTTGGCTCTCTCGGCCTGATGACATCTTTCCTTTTAACACCTGATGGAAAGACAATGGAAGCCGAAGCGGCCCACGGGACGGTTACCCGCCATTATCGTAACCACCAAAAAGGCGAGAGTACCTCAACAAATTCAACGGCGTCTATTTTTGCCTGGACACGCGGCCTCGCGCACCGTGCCAAAATCGATGACAATGAAGCTTTAGCTAAATTTGCTGCTGGCCTTGAGCAAACAACAGTTGAAACCATTGAAGGCGGCCAAATGACCAAAGACTTGGCGCTTCTTGTTGGAGATCAGCAAGGCTGGCTCACCACAACAGGTTACCTCGAAGCGATTGCCGAAAATTTCGAACGCAAAATGACTTAGCTTTGTTTGGCTTACGTCTCAATCAAGTTACGCTCGGAGCCAAAGATATGGCTGCGAGTGTTTTATTTTATAAAAATTTAGGCCTTAACCTGATTGTTGATAGCGCGCCGCGCTATTGCCGATTTGAATTTCCTGAGCATTCCGAAACCCCTAAACCTGCAACCTTATCATTGCATGAGGTCGACAATAACTGGAGGCCGCCTTCGGACTGGCCTCTCATATATTTTGAAGTTGATGATGTCCCCGAATTTCTCCGGCAAAAAAATATCATTCCAACCTCAGACGCAGAAATGAAGTCTTATTTATGGGTTGAAGCTGATATTATTGACCCCAGTGGGAATCGTATTCGGATATATCAGGCTGGAGAAAAACGGCGCTTCCCGCCCTGGCGCGTCAAAGAAACTTAAAGAAGTTTGTGAAACTCGCATGTTATGTGAATGTTTTTTGTGATATAAATTCACATGAAAGATTTTTTGCTCACCTCCTTAATCGCGTCCATTGTTTTAACCCTCGCGCTTAACCTTCTCCCTGCTCTTTTCCCCAATGCTGCGGCCAAAGCCGAACGTAAAATCGTTGAGAAAATGCAGGAAACACACAGCGACCGTCTCGATCCCAATACGCCCAAAGTCCGCGTCTTTTTCCCATGGAAAGCGATGCTTTTGATATCTTTGGGCTTAACCCTCGCCGTCAATCTCGTTGGGATATTCGCGCGCTAGGCCTAATTAACTGCTTTATGACTGGATTAATTACCCAAAGCCCTTAAACTTCGTTTTAGAAAACCATTGGGGATCACTTGGACATTTTACTCAAAATTATACCTGAATTAACCCAAGGTCAGTGGTTCGGCCATGGGCTTATTTTCATATTGAACATTGCCCTATTTGTGCTTGCGCGGCCTTTGCTGAATTTGATTGCGCCTCATCAAAATAATGGTGCGAAGATCAAAATTTTCAGGGCCCTCAATATACTTGTTTTATTGCTTCACGTCTTGGACCTCGTCCTAACGGGTGCCAATAGTAATTACCGTCATTATTTCATCAATCTAGGCTATAGCCTTATGATTATTTATGCAGGCATGATTGCTTATAGTTTCTTTGGAACGCTGTCTAAACGGCGCTTTGGACGCGAGCGCATAGTCGATCAAAAAAAGGTCTATAGCGAAACCTATAGCACGCGCTTAGTCAATCTCATCCTGCTTGTCATGATCATCGTGACAACGATCTATGCGCTCATCCTCATATGGGGCGCCAATAGCCTTTTAGAGACAACAGGCATATTCGGTATCCTGATGGCATTCCTAGCCTTTACCAGCAGCGTTTGGGCGCCTGATATTATCAGCGGTCTTATTATTCTGAACAGCGAAAGCATTGAAGATGGGGACGTGGTTGTCATTGATGGTCATTCCAATGAATATGTCATCAGCCGGGTCACGCTCATTTACGTTATCCTTTATGATATCCGCAACAATCACCGAACGCTTATGCGCAACAGCCTCTTTACCAGTAACCGCGTTGATAATCTTAGCCGCGTTGCCAGTACCAAAGGCGTTCGCCAAGCCCTTAAATATAATATCGGCTATCCCCAATTTACTGGACATGCAGGTGAACGCGCGGCCCAATTGGAGGAGTTTAAAGACAGCATAAATAAGCTATTTTCAGGCGCGGAAGAGAGCTGCAAAGCCAACGAAGATATAAAAATCAATGAAACCATAGCCTTTGAATGGGCCCTGACCAGTGCTGGTGATTATGCCCTCGAATATACGCTGTGGATTTACCTAGAACGCATCCCCAATACGAAAATCACATCAACTTTGCGCAAGCATTTGATGGGCACGATTTATAAGGTCAATGAGGCCGTCTATACATCGTCAATCTTAGAAAACATTGACCTATCGACCCCTGATGTCATCCAAGCTACCGTCACGACATCTGCGCCGCAAGTTCAACCAAAGCCAGCACCTGTTACAAAGCATAAGAGACCCGAGAAAGCTGACAGCAACCAACCCATGGCTTAACGCTTCAAATTGGGGCCAAACTCTGTCACACTGGGCTATGCTTGAGATAACCCCACGCATATCTATTCCGCTCTCAGAGATCGAAATGAGCGCCATTCGTTCGCAAGGACCCGGCGGGCAAAATGTCAATAAGGTCTCTTCGGCCATCCACCTGCGCTTTGATATCAACGCGTCCTCTCTTTTGGACGGACATAAAACAAAGCTTAAAACCTATAGGGACAAGCGCATTTCCGATAAGGGCGTAATTGTCATCAAAGCCCAAAACCACCGCACACAAGAGCGCAATAAAGCCGAAGCTCTAGAACGCCTCAAAGCCCTGATGGCCAAAGCGCTACACGTCCCCAAATATCGCCGCGCCACAAAACCCAGCTACGGCGCCGTCAAAAGACGGCTTAAGAAAAAGGCCGAGCGCGGAGCGATAAAAGCCACGCGGGGGAAAGTGCGGGATTTTGATTGATGTCTGCTCTTACCCAAGCAAATCTTAGGCGCTGAACAGGAAAAATGAGCCCTGCATTAATCAGCAGATGCTCGGCCCCGCCATGCCTGATAAGCTGAGAGATCCGCAGAACATGTTTCTAGCGATAAGGCCTTGATTTGGTGAGTTTGGCTACGGCCAAAACGGGACTCTTTGGCCGCCGTGAAACAAAGCTCAGGGGATGCGGCCATAGAAATAGTGCCGCTGCCTGAGAATGATATCTTTTGAAGGTCAGACCCATCGCACTTGGCCAATCCAATCGCAGATCCAGCTTCTAGAGATTTGGCGCTCGCGCAGACGTCAAAATCAAGCATATAAAGTTCGTTATTTGAGAAACGTGATGTTACAAATGTCTGGTCTGTCCCGATTGCGCCGCGATAGCTATAGCACGTATGCGCCTGTAGACCCTTGGTAATATCGATATTCTTATTACCGCCTGCTATATCAATACAATAACTGCTGGTAACGCCGTCCAAGACATCAATCAGGGTGATTTCAACATTTTCAGCTGAACTTACGGCCGCTGTCTTCGTCGCAGTTGTTGTCTTCTCAGCCGTGACGCTGGCCGTGGATATGTCATCAGAGGGTGAACAAGCTGTGAGCGTAAAAGCGAGGGCCGCGACAAGGCAGAATTTTTTATATGTCATAGATATCTCCACGGACGAATTTTTCGTCACCAGTCTTATATATTACTTTTCACCTCGTAGCAATAAATGAGGTCTCTGCTTTGTTCTCAAAGCAGACATCTAAAAACTTGATGAACGAATCAACTATCCTCGACATTCATAAATGTTCCTATTATGTTCTATCTTCATAATCAGGACAAACCATGCCCAACACCCCCTCCATTCGCTCACTCTATATCGACTTTGATGCTTTCTTTGCCAACGTCGAAAAACAGCTCGAGCCTGCTATACGGACGAAACCTCTCGGCGTTACGGCGCTTGGATCTGAGCATTCGGCGCTGATTACGCGGTGTTATATGGCCAAGGCCATGGGGATTAAGCGCGGCATGCGCGTGTCCGAGGCGCGCAAGATATGCCCCGGCATCGCCATCCGCGTCGCCCGCCCCGATGTCTATGTTGATATTCACAACAAAATTGTGGCCGAGGTCAACCGCCATGTGCCCGTCAAGAAAGTCTGGTCGATTGATGAAGTTGAATGTGAGCTTATCGGACAAGAGCGCCGCCGCGCCTCTGAAATTGGCCGCGCCATAGAAGCGGGGCTTAAGCGCCATATTGGCGCCTATATCACCCCCTCTATTGGTCTTGCGCCTAATCAATTTTTGGCCAAGGTCGCCGCGGAAATGGACAAGCCCAATGGCTTTGTTATGCTACGCGCTGAAGACCTCCCCGTCCCTCTTTTCAGGCTTAAACTCTCTGATCTGCCCGGCATTTCAGGCGGGATGGAAACGCGCCTGCACAAGGCGGGTGTCATGACCGTCGAAGATTTCTGGAACATCTCGCCTAAACATGCGCGCGCGATTTGGGGCAATGTCGAAGGCGAGCGCTTATGGGCGCAACTCCATGGCCATAAGGTTGAAAAGCCGCCCACCCAAAGGCGCATGTTCGGCCATAGCCGCGTTTTATCCGGCGAGTTCAAAGACCCCGTCCGCGCCGTGGATTGCTTGCGGCTTTTAACCGTCAAAGCGGCCAACCGCCTGCGCCGTGAAAATTATACCGCCGCCGCCTTGTCCGTCTCTTTCAAAACCCAACATAAAGGCCGCTGGTCGGGCGAGACGCAATTTTCCCCGTGCCGCGATGATCATAGCCTGCTGGGCCATATGCACAGACTCTATGAGCGCGGCATGACGGAGATGCAGCCAAGACGCCTGCGCAGCGCCTCTGTCATGCTCCATAAAATCGCTCTGCCAACACAGCGCGGACGCGACCTCTTCGAAGACCAAGATAGCCGGGACTGGGAAACCCTCACCGATGTCATGGACAAATTTAACCGCAAAGAAAAAAAGGCCGTCATCCACCTCGGCCCCCGCCCCAAAATCCCGGGCGGCTATGCCGGCGCCAAAATCGCTTTTGGCCGCGTCCCCGATGCCGAAGATTTTTATTAGGGGAGATTTGATAGAATGTTGAGGCTAATGCCCAAGGCTATTCACTCCAAATATTTGGTCTTAATGTCATTCATTTTTTGAACAGGAATAACTGACAACAAATTTTCAATGTCTGAAAATGAAGCCCCATCTGACACCATATTCAGTGCCATAATAGCTGGCATGAAGCTGTCCAAACTCTCACCTTGTGTTGAATGTTGCTGTATCGTTTCATCCAGTTCCGCCCAGAAAGTTGCTCCTTGGGTATAGAGATGTCCATAATTTTGGCTATTTTGATCCTCTGAAATTTCACGCTCTATGGCGAGCAACCCCAGTGTAATCGGCCGTTCTGTATTGATGAAACGATTCCAAATACTATCGGCTGATTCATTTTCAGGAAAAACCCGCTTAAGCGCTTTTAACGCGTAATAATTGGCAAGACTTTCACCCATCCAGACAGGATGTGAACCACTATCGAGTTGATGAAACTGCTCATGAAAAACCAAGGCCAGAGACATAAACTGTTCTGCTTCTTTGGGCTTATCTTCGGGAATAATGAAATTGGCTAAAATAGTATCATAACCCGCAGCGCCGCTAACTTCACGTCTGTCCCGCGGGACGCCAAACCAAACCACAGATAAGTCAGAGACCATACGCGTTTTTTCAGGTCCAATAACGGCTTTAAAGTAACGCATAGCTTCTTTATGTTTTTCAGGATTAATGACGTTAAAAACAGTCTCTAAATCCTCCCCAAAATAGGTGAGTCCCAATTTAGCAACACTAGAAGATTTTGCAGGCGCGGGCCCTAAAACATAAAAATTAGGCGGCGCATTTATTGTCCGCAAAGTTCTTTGCACAGCAGGCCTATTTGAGACTAAAATAACGACGGGAATATCGCGACTATGCGACTCTATGCGTAATAATGATGTTGGCGCAGAGAGTAACCACCACCCTGAACGCATATAAAGACTACGTTGTTGAGAAGGCTGAACAGAGGATGGCTTAGGCGCATCAAATTCTACGTCCCACCTCACCATTGAGCACTGAGGCGGAATTGACCATGTCAGATTTTCATCAGGGGTTATAATTTGATCCTGACATATCACATCTTTTATTTGTGATATCGTGCCAAGACTTTCGGCTCTCGACACAAGCTGAACAGGCGCGCTGCGATCTTCTTCTAATGTTAAGCTGACTTTGGCGATAAGAGGGTTATCGGCCTCTATGATGACTGAATAGGCTGGCTGCTGAGTATCCACCAAAGGCGCGTATGTGTCGCTGCAAGCCCATAAAAGGCACATGGCGATCAGATATAAAACCTTCATAAACATACCCCAAACGTAAAATCATTACGATGTTTCGGGGCAGAAAATGCAAGTTACATTATAGAAAGCAAACCACCTCGGCCCCCGCCCCAAAATCCCGGGCGGCTATGCCGGTGCCAAAATCGCCTTTGGCCGCGTCCCCGACGCAGAGGATTTTTATTAGGGGTAGCTAACGTCCGCTTTGAGGGTAAAAGCGAAAGTTAGCCAGAGGCTTAAGACGCCCAATTTAAGGCACTCGCTATTTCAATTGAGGGGACAAAGCGAACTAAAAGAAAATTACTATCAAGCCAATCTATAAAATATCTTAAATCATGATAAGACTGAAGGTATTATTAATTCGTTCTCGTGTTAAAACTAAATTCGTTACCTTCGTCAGGAGTCTAAGTATGGCCACACTACCATTGAAGTGTAAATGCGGAGCCGTTCAAGGTGAAGCCATAAATGTGACATCTCGCAACGGAAACCGAGTTGTTTGTTGTTGCGCTGACTGTCAGGCTTTCGCAGAGTACCTAGGAAAAGAAGATGTAACGCTTGATGCCTTTGGTGGCACGGACGTTTATCAAACCTCAATGGCTCAAGTTAAAATTCATAATGGTAAAAAAAATCTACAATCTATGCGCCTGAGCAAAAAAGGTTTGCTACGCTGGTATACAAGCTGTTGTAACACGCCAGTGGGTAATACAATTAACGCCAAAACACCCTTAATCGGGATTATTCACACCTTCATGGATATTAAAGACAGAGGGGTGACACTAGGAAATGTGAGAGCTCATGTTCAAACTCAACATGCTAAAGGTGTTCCTAATTATACAAGTCACCATCCACAATTTTCCCTTGGTATAAAATTACTTATTATCCAGAAATTAATATTATGGAAAATCCAAGGAAAACATAAGCCAACTGTATTTTTTAATGATGAAGGAAGGCCTCTGAAAGAGCCAATTAACATTACTGAGTAAGTGTTTAAGAGTTTGTTTTGGGCAAAATGAATATGTCCTCGCTTTTACCCCGTAGCAGAAATTAAACGAGCGACCTAAAATCGCCTCATCTAAGCCGCTGACATCAGAGGCCGTTGTCGCCCATAGAAGGACACTGGTTGATAACAGAAAACTCTTCAATCTCGACAAACTACTCATCTAGAGTATGTAGAGTATGTTTAAAAAATAAAATGGGTACTAAGAATCTATATTTAAAATGAAAAGAATGGCTATAAAATTTTTTTTCGATTATCTCCCTTGGATTATGTGTTTTGTAGGATTAAATGGCCTCGCTTCACATTTTTTGCCTTGGTATGATAATATAGGCTTTACAGACATAAGAGTGTCAATTGGTCTAATTATTATGGCTTTCTGTATATGGCGTTTTGGCGCTAAATACTTGGAAAAACAAGCCGCTGCGGATCGACCAGTTAGTTTAAGAAATCAGAATTATGGCGGCTCTTTATCAGATGATGAGATTATATGGTTAAATCGCTCTGCCTATAAATTATCTAACGAAAAATCTGGAAGACCTTACCCTCGCTGGACTTGGTTACTATTCGGGGGATTGTTGCCTGGATGCATAGGAATGGGGGCCACAACTGGTTTCGCATTCCTTTCTCTAAAGGCGGTGAATTTAAACATTGATAAAGACGCGCTAAGTTGGTCACGAATGGATTTCGGCGTATCAACTATTTTCGCACTCTTCCTTGGCATTTTTCTATCCGCAATAGCCATGATTTTACTAGTTAAGCGGTCAGCTACGGTTCGTGATTACTTAACCTATTACTACGGCTGGGGTTATATTTCACCACGACCTAGGGGTGAAGAAGACATTAAAGCAGAGCTTGCACACCAATTAGAACAAGGATTTGTATCCTCTAAGACGTCATATGATAGTGACTTATTTTCAGATTTAATTTTTCATAGAACATCTCCTGTTTGGAAAAAAGGGGCTATTGGATTATTCATAATGACAATATTGTTTTTCATTCTAGATAGCCGAAGCCATTACACAATTTATCTTGATAGAATTGAATCAAGTGCCTATTTTTCTTTGAAGACCAAAACATATAAATTTCAAGATATTTCAAGTGTAAATAGGCGTTGTATACTAGCTGTAAATAAGAAGAATACATACGCACGTTTTGAATATATTGTTCAAATGAAAGACAGGGTTAAGATTGATTTACTGAGCGAATATGGTCCAGATGAAAATCAACAATTATCTGCTATTGAAGCTATCTCCCCCATAATTGACAAATCATCTTTTAATCAAACGAAAGTGAGTTCGGCTCCTATTCTCAAATTAGCGCCAACACTTGATAATTGCACTGCACTATTGAAAAGAAACAAACGCCCAGCAGAAGTTATCAGGATTGCAAAAATATTTGATTTACCTACCAATGAATAATATTGGAATTACTGAGCGTCCTAAACTCGCCTCAACTAAGCCTCTTTGCGTGATGCCATAGTCGCCTAAAAATGGATATTAGTCAGTTTTATTTAACAGCCCCCCTGAACAAATTCGGTAACGTCGGGAGTATTGACGACATGATAGAATGGCGCTTTCATCTACCTTTTTGAAAAGATAACCTGCCCCCATCTGATCGACATACTCCCATCCTTCATCTTCGAGGTATTTTAAATACTTTTGAAATGCATTTGTTTTGATAATCGATCTATGGCCGCTGCCATCCGTAATCCAATCGTTGCCAGAAATTTCGAGGCTTGCAGTTGAAATTGCAATGCTTATGGGTTCCTGAAATAGGACGCCACGAAGAAGCCATAAGACCGCAAACGTAATTATTACGAAGCTAAATAGTAACCACATTCCAATTGAAAGTTTAGGGCGACGTCTTTTAATTTTTCCAAACAAGTTCCTCATTGCTTATTTCATAGCACATTTAACAAGAATTATAATGCTCGCTTTTGCACT
>CAYYMI010000067.1:0-12233 GCA_964472905.1 uncultured Hellea sp.
GCAGAAGAGGAGGCCGTCGTCGTAGAGGGTAAAGAGCTTGCTGGGTGATATAAGCTCTTCAAAAATGAAATTTGAGTTCCTATAAGTATGTAAACACAGCGTGGGGGTCAGTCTTACTATAAATGGACACATCTTATTATCAAAGCATTGTAAATGCCCTGCCGCATTCAGCTCTTATTATTGATGGAAATGTCAATATTCTTTGTGCCAATGGTCATGCTGAAAAATTATTCGACCGTGACCTGTCAGGAGTTGGATTTGTCCGAGTATTACGTCAGCCAGAAGCGCTACAATGCGTATCAGGGGCGCTGGACTCTGGCGAGTATCGCAGCTGTAATTTAATCCTAAGGCTGAATACGGCCAGAACCTATTTGGCCAGCGCTGGGATGTTGAGTGCTGCGGCCTTTGAAAAACGCCTCCTATTTACGCTCACGGATATCTCCGCTGAAATTGCGGCAGAGAAATCTCGCAGTACGTTCGTCGCGAATGTGAGTCATGAACTTCGCTCTCCGCTGACATCCTTGATGGGGGTTGTTGAAACCTTAAAAGGTCCAGCCCGCAAAGATGAAGCGGCGAGAGATCGTTTTCTTGATTTAATGCAAGGCGAGACGGACCGCATGTCGCGTTTGGTGGGCGACTTATTATCTTTGGCAAAGTTAGAGGCCAAAGAACATGTCGCGCCCGATGGAGAGGTGGATGTGTCCCGTGTCATTCAGCGGATTGTGGCGGTGCTTGAGGAAGGCAACCCTCTTTATAAAGGCCGTGTTGAGTTGATTGAAGGCACTGATTTATTACCCATAAAAGGGGATAGGGATGAGCTTACAGAAGTGTTTCAAAACCTGATTGAAAACGCGCTTAAATATAGCGCGCCTGACACACCTGTTAGCGTTGAAATCACGAATAAAACAAAGAGCATGAGATGGCTTCGCGTGATCATTAATGATAGGGGCGAAGGTATCGCGCCGGAGCATTTACCGCGCCTGACAGAACGGTTTTACCGTGTTGATAAGGGCCGCTCACGCGAAATGGGCGGGACAGGCCTTGGGCTCGCAATTAGTAAACATATTCTGAACCGTCACCGTGGGCGCTTGGTGATTGATAGTGAAATCGGTCAGGGAACTTCTGTCAGCGTTAGCCTGCCTCTGTAATACGCAAGCTATTACCAATAAATAGACCATAAAAAAGGCGCTTGATTGAATAATCAAACGCCTTTCAAAATTATATGTAGATGTGTCTCTAGAAATCAAACTGCAAACGCGCAACAAAGCCGTCTACGGTGTCTTCATTGAGCAAGGGGTTTGTCACCGCAGCGGCAAAGACATCCTGCAGACCTAAGCTTGATCCGACATTAGGCCCTGACAAGGTCGCATTTGAGTTGAAATAGTTAAGCTGTATGCGCGTTTGTTTGTGTAGCCACCAGTTAACGCCAACGGCAAATGTATCAATATCACCGCCATCAATACCTTCATCGGTCAGGTCTAGCGTGTCGTAACGTGCATTGACTGACAGAGCGCCCCAGCCACCCTTTGTGACAGGGTTATCAACGGTTACGCGTTTAAATTTACCTACTGAATAGTTACGTTTTCCGCCAAAGACATAACCGCCGCCAATCGTCCAGCCCGTAAAACTTGGATCGTCGGTACAAACTGTAGAGCCTTCGGCGCAATTGGCATTGACGACTGTATATTCGCCTATCGCCCAAGCGGGACCAAAAAGACCTGCGATTTCACCGCCAAAGAATGTATCGCTTTCGGCAATACGCCCTGTTGAAATGATGCGGCCTGTTTGCTCGACAAATGGACGTTGGCGATAGCGAAGGTCAGAGGCATCGTTTTGATCGCGGTGACGGAAAGACACGCCCGTGTGGATGAGACCACCAGATACATCAAATTTGTAAACGCCACGGCCTGCGAAAGCGATACCTTCATTCCCGTCATTATTTGAAATCTCTTCGAGGTTTTCACCGAAGATACCAACTTGAAGCAGATAATTATCTGACTTTGTCGACACTTCGAACCCGACACGGCGGTCTAGTTGAAACGCATCCGTAAAGGCCGCTCGTTCAATAAGGTCTTCATCCAAAGACGAATTGGATTCTTGAAGAGAGTTTTGTGTTTTAAAATGTCCAGCTTTGAAACTAATGGAACTACCATTTGGTTTCCAAGATAAGTAAGCATCTTCGAGATTTACATCACCGCTCTCATCAAAAGTGGTCTCAATCTTATATTTAAGATTTTTCCCGAATTGGCCGGAACCTTTCAGGCGCGCGCGTCGCAATGCCGTTGCGCTGACATCGAAATCTGTATTGTCAGAATCGGCTACCGCATAATCAACATGCAAACGTCCGCCTAGCTTAATTGTAAAGTCGTCTTGCGCCGCTGCTAATTGCGGCATGGCCATTAATAACGCCAGCGCCGCAGCGCCACACTTAAAATTTGTCATCGCTCTAACCTCTTAAGTATCGATGTCCCATATGGGCAAATGTTTGGGTGATTATCCACCTTGGGCTCGCAATGACCGAGTCTCATAATAGATTTATTGCAGATTTATGATGTTTTTATGACAAATCGAATCCGTTGCAGACGGCTATCTGGATCACGGTCAGCAAGGTGTTTTTTTCGGAGATTGTCGCTCGTTTAAGTCTGTTCTCAATGTTCTTGGGGATTGTCACAAAAGTTATATAAATCTGTCACATTTCTTTCATAAAAATGAAGCAAAACCTTCCAAGAAGTTAAATACTGTATGGGGACGAGACGGAATCGGTCCGTCTGCTGACTGGAGAAAAACATGTCATTTAAACCTTTCGCTGCGGGCCTTTTGGCCTTGAGTTTAGCCGCTTGCGGAAACAATGAAGTCTCAAACACATCTACTGAAACTGTAAAGTCTGCAACAGAAGCTGTTGTAAGTTCTGGACGGGATCAGATAAAGATTGTTGGGTCTTCTACCGTATATCCTTTTGCAACAACTGTTGCTGAAAATTTCGGGCGGACAACAAAATTTAAAACCCCTATTGTAGAGAGTACAGGATCAGGCGGTGGCTTGAAGCTTTTTTGCTCAGGTCTTGGGGCTAACCATCCTGATATCACAAATGCCTCTCGCCGTATTAAAGCCTCAGAAGTTGAGCGCTGTGCGAGCAACGGCATTAACGACATCGTCGAAGTTAAAATCGGATATGACGGGATTGTTCTTGCCAATTCACGTAAATCAGCGCCGATGGAATTAGGCCTGAAAGACGTCTTTTTAGCGCTAGCTAAAGATGTGCCTGACGGCAATGGCGGAACTATCGAGAATCCTTACAAGACATGGAAAGATGTCAATCCGGCCCTTCCAGCATTGAAAATCGAAGTTATGGGCCCGCCTCCAACATCTGGAACGCGTGACGCCTTTGTCGAGCTTGCAATGGAAGGCGGCTGTAAAAAGTTTGGCTGGATTAAAGATCTGAAAAAATCAGATAAAAACGCCTATAAATCCTTGTGTCATACTATTCGTGAAGACG
This sequence comes from uncultured Hellea sp., assembly GCA_964472905.1. GTDB lineage: Bacteria > Pseudomonadota > Alphaproteobacteria > Caulobacterales > Maricaulaceae > Hellea. Next base: position 3,497 of record CAYYMI010000067.1, read on the forward strand.
ACGGATTCATCGAAGCCGGTGAAAATGACAATTTGATTGTCCAGAAACTTAACGCAAATCCAAGTGCTTTCGGTATTTTCGGATTTAGTTTCCTTGATCAAAATGCCGATAGCGTTCAGGGCAGTATTGTTGATGGAACGCCTCCAACATTTGAAAATATTGCTGACGGATCATATCCGGTTTCGCGGTCATTATTTTTCTATGCCAAGAAAGATAATGTTGGCGTTGTTCCGGGAATCGAGGAATACCTCGGCGAATTCCTGAGTGAGCGCGCAAGCGGGCCTGATGGGTATTTGTCTGAGAAAGGTCTTATTCCAATGAATGATACTGAGCGTATGCAATGGAAAACAAGTGTAAGTAATCTCGAAAACCTAAGCCTGAACTAATGACTGATACGCTGGCGAAATCGGTAGATTTACGGCTTCGCCATGCGAATCGTTCAACTCAACTCAAAGAATTCGCGATCCAATTTGTATTGATTGCGAGTTCTCTTGTTGCTATTTTGACGACAGCTGGAATTATTGTCTCGCTGAGCTATGAAGCGTTCCGGTTTTTTGAAAAAATTCCACTCTCAGATTTTCTCTTTGGCCTCCAATGGAGTCCGCAAACCGCCATCCGCTCAGACCAAGTTGGCTCAAGCGGGGCCTTTGGTGTTATCCCGCTTTTAACAGGGACATTATTAATCAGCCTCATTGCTATGATTGTCGCGACGCCTCTCGGGCTATACTCGGCTATTTATCTGGCAGAATATGCCAAGCCTAAAACGCGAAATGCGGTTAAGCCATTGCTTGAGCTTTTGGCCGGTATTCCAACCGTTGTTTATGGATTTTTTGCTGCCCTAGTTGTCGCGCCCATCATCAGGGCAACAGGCTCGGGCTTTGGCTTTGAAATCTCATCTGAAAGCGCGCTCGCAGCCGGGTTGGTTATGGGAATTATGCTTATTCCCTTTATCTCATCGCTGTCTGATGATGTGATTAATGCGGTCCCTCAGGCCTTACGGGATGCCTCATTGGGCATGGGCGCAACTCACGCTGAAACCATTACTAAAGTTGTTTTGCCCGCCGCGACGCCGGGCATTATGGGCAGTCTCTTGCTCGCAATATCTCGCGCAATTGGAGAAACCATGATTGTGGTCATGGCGGCGGGTCTTGCGGCTAAGCTTAGCTTGAACCCGTTTGAAGCGGTGACAACCATGACGGTACAGATTGTGACGCTCTTAACGGGCGACCAAGAATTTGATTCCGCCAAAACCTTGGCCGCTTTTGCGATTGCCCTTTATTTGCTGATTTTAACATTGGGCCTCAATATTGTGGCGCTCAAAATCGTTGACAGGTACAAACGTAAATATGCGTGATCTCACCCTCATAACCTCTGATCAGCTGCAAAAGCGACACGCCAAAGAAACTAGGTTTCAATGGTATGGGCGCATTGCGATTTTAATCTCAATCTCGTTTTTGGTGTTTATGTTTGTCGCGATTATTTACCGCGGCGTAGGGGCGTTCCAACAAACAAAAATTGGCCTGAATATCAATTTTGAGGAGCAAATCATTGATCCAACGGGCGCGCGAGATGTCGAGACTCTCGCGAGGGCGAATTACAAACCTCTCATTACGAAAGCTTTGGCTGAAGTCTTTCCTGACGTTACAGACCGTAAGGCAAAAACGCGTCTCTATAAGCTGGTCAGTAGCGGCAGCGTTTTTGAGCTTGGCAATATGGTCAAGGACAACCCTGAGCTTATCGGCACGACGCAAAAACTATGGCTTCCAGCCACATCTGAAGTTGATTTGTTCATGAAAGGCAAAATTGACGAGAGCATAAGCGAAGACTTACGCAGGCTAAAAGACCGCGATATTGTCTGGATAAAAACACTTAAAGAGCAAAAGATTATCGACCGTAAATTTAATACGGCTCTGTTTTCAAATGGCGATTCCCGCGAGCCAGAAATGGCGGGCATTTTAGGCGCGGCTGTAGGTTCCTTTTATAGCCTTTTAGTCTGTTTCTTAATCTCATTCCCGCTTGGAATTTTAACGGCTGTTTATCTTGAAGAATTTGCCAAGAAGAACCGAATTACGGATATTATTGAAGTTAATATCAATAACCTTGCAGCGGTGCCGTCTATTGTCTTTGGATTGTTAGGGTTGTCTATCTTCCTCAACTTTTTCCACTTGCCTCGCTCCACGCCTTTGGTCGGCGGGATTGTTCTTGCTTTGATGACACTGCCGACAATTATTATTGCCTCGCGCTCAATTTTACGCTCTGTCCCTAACAGTATTCGAGATGCAGCGCTTGGACTTGGCGCGTCTAAAACACAGACGACATTTCATCATGTTGTGCCTCTAGCTTTGCCGGGCATGTTAACGGGAACAATTTTAGGCATGGCCCGCGCCTTGGGCGAAACGGCCCCGCTTTTGATGATCGGGATGGTAGCCTTTATTGTGGATATTCCTAAGGGGGTCACAGATGTGGCGACATCTTTGCCTGTGCAGATATTCTTATGGGCGGATAGTCCTGAAAAAGGCTTTGTGGAACGCACATCCGCGGCCATTATAGTCTTACTTATATTTTTGGTATTAATGAATATACTCGCCGTATATTTAAGACGAAAACTAGAGCGGCGCTGGTGATGAGACAGATTATGAATATAGAAACACAGATGGCCACAGAGCTTAAAAAGCCAATTATGACGGCCAGAAATGTTGATGTTTTTTATGGAAAAAAACAGGCGATTAATAATGTCTCTCTCGACATTCCTGAAAATCAAATCACGTCTTTAATCGGGCCGTCAGGTTGCGGGAAATCAACATTTCTACGCTGCTTTAATCGCATGAACGACACGATTGAAATTTGTAAAGTTTCTGGCCAAATCGAATTTGCAGGACAGGACATTTACAGCCCCAAGGTTGATGTTGTTGCCCTGCGGGCGCGTATCGGCATGGTGTTTCAAAAGGCGAACCCTTTTCCGAAATCTATTTTTGAAAACGTCGCTTACGGGCCGCGTATTCACGACCTCGCGGAATCCAAAGACCATCTCGAAGATATTGTTGTGACCTCGCTGAAACGCGCGGGGCTTTATGATGAAATTTCTGACCGTATGGACGACCCGGGGACAAGCCTATCAGGCGGTCAACAGCAGCGCCTTTGTATAGCGCGCGCAATCGCGGTGGATCCGCAAATTATTTTAATGGATGAGCCGTGTTCTGCGCTCGATCCAATTGCGACAGCGATCATCGAAGACTTAATGGAAAGCATGAAGCGTCACTATACGATTGTGATCGTAACGCATTCCATGGCGCAAGCTGCCCGAATTTCTCAAAAAACAGCCTTCTTCCATCTCGGGAACCTGATTGAATATGGCGAGACTGATAAAATGTTTACGAGCCCAGATAATGAGCTCACCCAAAATTATATTTCCGGCCGCATTGGATAAGAGGTTAGCCATGGCAGATACGCATATTGTTTCATCGTTCAGTAATGATTTGAACCAAATTGACCGACTTGTACTTGAAATGGGCGGTCTGGTTGAGCAGCAACTTCAAAAAGCGACACGGGCTTTGCAAAAAGAAGACCGAGTGTTGGCCAAAGAAGTTATGAAGGGCGATGCGCGTATTAACGAGCTGGAAAACGAGCTTAACGATGCGGCGATCCGAATTTTAGCTCTGCGCCAGCCTTTTGCCCTAGACCTTCGAACTGTAGTGATGAGCCTTAAAATTGCGCGCCACCTAGAACGCATTGGGGATTATTGTAAAAATACGGCGCGCCGGACAAACACGATTGCCAAGGCAGGCGCTTTTACTGGGTCAATTGATACCTTGGTGCGCATGAGCGAGATGGTTCAAAAAATGACTCAAGATGCGCTCAATGCCTATAGCAAGCGCGACGCGGAAGCTGCCGAAGTTGTACGGGATAGCGATAAGCATGTTGACCATATGAATAACTCCCTTTTCCGGGAGCTCCTGACTTATATGATGGAAGATACGCAAAATATCGGCGGCGCGATGCATCTTATTTTTATCGCCAAAAATATTGAACGCATGGGCGACCATGTGGCCGATATTGCCAAAGAAACGATTTATCTCGTGAATGGCGAATGGCCTGAAGGTCGTCGCGATAAAGGTGACATGACAAGCAAAATGATTCTTGACCCTGACGAGTTAGACGAAGCGAGCTAATATGAAACCGCAAATTCTGATCATAGAAGATGAAATTGCCCAAGCGCAAATTCTCCAATATAATCTAGAAGCGGAAGGCTATGCCGTACGTCATGCCCCTCATGCCGAAGAAGGCCTCATATTAGTGGATGAAAACCCCCCTGATCTGGTCCTGTTAGATTGGATGCTCCCCGATATGGCGGGCATAGAGGTTTGCCGCCAAATTAAAGCGAACCCAGACACAAAATCTATTCCTGTAATTATGCTCACCGCGCGCGGCACCGAAGATGATAAAGTCCGAGGGCTTGGCGTCGGCGCGGATGATTATGTCGTTAAGCCGCATTCTATCAAAGAATTAATCGCGCGGATAAAAGCGAACTTGCGTAAATCAGGACAATCCGATGTCGAATTTAGTTACGCCGACATAACCCTTAATACAGCGACGCACCGCGTGAAGCGCGGCGATGATACAGTTAAACTCGGCCCCACAGAATTTAAACTCTTACAGGCCTTTTTAAAGCGCCCGCAAAGGGTCTTTAGCCGCGCGCAATTACTGGACCTTGTATGGGGAGCCGATATTTATGTCGATGAGCGTACGGTTGATGTTCATGTTGGACGTCTGCGCAAGGCGCTCAATAAAGGCAAAAAAGTCGATGTTATAAGGACCATCCGTAGCGCAGGATACGCGCTCGATGTTGATGCCTAGAACTGGCTCGAAGTTATAAATACAAAATGAACGTTAATATGATTTCGGCTTAAGGCGCAATATCACGAAATGTTCACAGCGAGTTTCATTGCACGTGACCTTGTTATTAGGTTTAAGGGATTTATCTCTTCCTACCCCTTAAGAGATCATGTGCAAAATATTTTACCCTTGTATTTTGACAAATTGTGAGCAGGATTGTGTAGCCCCTTACCAATCCTGCTCTTTTTTTTGTGGCTTTGAGCCCGTGAAATTTAAGTCAGAACTTTCTCAACAGCCGCGGTCCATCCTGTTAGGAGTTTATCGCGGTCATCTGTTTCCATTGCGGGGGTGAAGGCGCGATCAATTTGCCAATTATCTTGTACCTCATCGAGTGATTTATAAAGTCCGGCTTGAAGGCCTGCCAGATAAGCCGCGCCCAGCGCTGTGGTTTCCAACACTTTGGGACGGTCAACGGGGATATCCAAGACATTAGCCAGATGTTGTACCATCCAGCTATTATGTACCATCCCGCCATCCACGCGTAAGGATGTCGGCGTGACGCCGTCATCGCTCATCGCTTTGAACAGATCATATGTTTGGTAACACACGCTCTCGACCGTCGCCCGCGCAATTTCCGCCCGTCCCGTATCGCGGGTCAGACCAAATATGGCCCCGCGAGCCTCAGGGTCCCAATGCGGCGCGCCAAGTCCCGTAAAGGCGGGGACGAGATAAACGCCCGTATTGCTCTCGAGACTTTCACACATGGCTTCGGTTTCAGCCGCGTCTTTGATAATTTGAATGCCGTCGCGAAGCCATTGCACCGCCGCGCCCGCGACAAAGATCGACCCTTCCAGGGCGTAAGTAGTTTTTCCGCTAAGGCGGTAACACACCGTCGAGAGCAGGCGGTTTTTCGAGGTAATACAGTCCGAGCCCGTATTGAGGATAACAAAACAGCCCGTGCCATATGTGCTTTTGATATCGCCTTTGTTAAAACAGTTCTGCCCGATAGCGGCGGCTTGTTGATCGCCCGCCACGCCGAGAATGGGAATGTCTTCATCCAAGACGGTACACATCCCGTAATCATCGGCGCAATCTTTAACCTCGGGGAGAATAGAGGCGGGCACGTCAAAAAGCGCGAGCAGCTCATCATCCCAGTCTTGGCCATGGATGTTAAACACATTTGTGCGGCTGGCATTGGTTGCGTCCGTGGCGTGAACCTTGCCTTCTGTTAAGCGCCAGATGAGGAAGCTATCCACCGTGCCAAAGGCGAGCTCTCCCGCATCAGCGCGAGCTCTGGCTCCTTCAACATGATCAAGTATCCAAGCCGCTTTGGTCGCGCTGAAATAGGGGTCGAGTAATAGGCCTGTCTTCGCGGTTAGGTCCGCCTCGTCATATGTTTCTTTAATTTTGCGGCACTGCTCTGCTGTACGGCGGTCTTGCCAGACAATGGCGTTATAAAGCGGCTTGCCTGTCTTGCGCTCCCACACCAGTGTTGTCTCGCGCTGGTTCGTAATACCAATGCCCGCGATTTTAGCCCCGCTCTTTTCGGCAAAGGCATAGGCGTCTTTAAGCGTAGATAAAACCGTGCTCCAAATCGCTTCGGGGTCATGTTCTACCCAGCCATCATTAGGATAGATTTGCGGAAATTCCTCTTGCGCCGAATAGAGGATGTCGCCCTGAGGCGAAAAGACAAGAGTCCGGGAACTGGTTGTGCCTTGGTCGATTGAGAGTATGACAGTCTTCATAAGGCTTTCTAGGCGCGGCGCGGGGATAGCGTCAAATTGTAAATATTCAAACTCAATTAACGTGCTAAGAGAGTTTATGACCGATTCAACTTCTCACTATGATCTTCTTATTATTGGCGGCGGGATTAACGGCACGGCCATTGCGCGCGACGCGGCGGGCAGGGGGCTCAATGTCCTGCTCTGTGAGCGCGATGATTTGGCCAGCCATACCAGTTCCGCGTCAACCAAGCTTATTCATGGCGGGCTGCGCTACTTAGAATATTACGAATTTAATCTTGTCCGCCATGCGCTTAAAGAACGCGAAGTCATGCTGCGCGCTGCCCCGCATATTATCTGGCCTATGCGTTTTGTGCTGCCGTATGATAAAGGCCTTCGTCCCGCTTGGATGTTGCGCACGGGCCTGTTTTTATATGACCATATTGGCGGGCGCGAAATGCTCCCGGGCTCTAAATCTTTAAGGCTCGACAAAGCGCCGCATAAAGGCGTTTTGGAATCCCGGTTTAAAACGGGGTTTGAATATTCGGATTGCTGGGTCGATGATGCGCGTCTTGTCTTGCTTTACGCCCTTGATGCGGGCCATCGCGGCGCAGATATTCGCACGCGTACCGAAGTGCTCAGCGTCAGACCGACCGGCAAGGGTTATGAGGCCGATATTAAACATAAGGGCCAGACCGAGACCATTTCGGCCAATGGGGTCGTCAATGCGGCTGGCCCGTGGGTGGATGAAGTCCTGGGCGAAATTAAAACCGAAAAGGCTGAACAATCGCTGCGCCTCGTGACGGGTAGCCATATTGTCACGAAAAAACTGTTTGAGGGCGATCATGCCTATCTGTTCCAAAATGCCGATAACCGCGTGATTTTCGCGATACCCTATGAGCATGATTACACCCTGATAGGGACAACGGATAAGCCTTATGATTTTGCGGATGGGCCAGTGAAAATCAGCCCGGAAGAAATCACTTATCTTTGCGAAGCGGCAAGTGAATATTTCGAACACGATATTTCGGAAGATGATGTTGTCTGGGATTATGCAGGTGTCCGCCCGCTTTTTGATAACAAAGCGGAAGATGCCTCGGCTGTGACGCGGGATTATGTCTTAAATGTCGAAGAGATTTCAGACGGCGCGCCCTTCCTGTCGATTTACGGCGGCAAGATTACAACATCGCGGAAGCTCGGCGAACACGCCATGCAAAAGCTGGAGCCATATTATGAGTATAAAACGGGCGACTGGACGGAAACAGCTTTGCTGCCGGGCGGGGACTTAATTGATTCCGATTTTACGCTCTTTACCTCTGATATGCGAAAGCGTTACCCCAATATGGACTCGGCTTTATTGCGGCGTCTTTGCCATGGGTATGGCACGCGCATTACGTTGCTCTTGGGCGATGGCACCACGCCGCCAGATATGGGTCAGCATTTTGGGGCAGGTCTATATGAAATCGAAGCCAGATATCTGATTAATCATGAATGGGCGACTTCTGCCGATGATATTATGTGGCGGCGGAGCAAAATTGGCTTGCATATGTCCGAAGAGGAACGCGCCGCCTTTACCGATTGGTTTAACCAACGCTCGGCCTAAGTCATGGAAGGTTGGCCAATTCCAGCGGGACAAACCCTTGTGACCTATCTGGCCTTTACCGCCATTATTATCGGCCGCTATTTCCTGATTGTCTGGCCCATCCATTGGATGTTGTGGAAACGTCCCGCCGAGAAAGTCAAAGCGAGGCGGCTCTCCAAACGTGAGCCAACTGCGGCGACAATCCGCAATGAAATAAAACTCTCCACCATCAGCGCCTTCATCTATGCCGCCCCAGCCGCGATTGTTCTCGAAATGTGGAAAGCGGGCGGCACGGCCATGTATGCGGGGCTCCCACAAGGTATTGGCGGATGGGGTTGGGTGTTGGCCAGCGCGTTTATCTATCTCTTCGCCCAAGACACATGGTTTTATTTCACCCACCGCGTCATGCATCACCGTAAGCTCTTTAAATGGACCCATGAAGGGCACCATAGGTCTGTTCAGCCGACCCCGTGGGCGAGCTTTTCCTTTGACGCGATAGAAGCTGTGAGCGCGGCTTGGCTGCTCCCCGTCATGGCGCTCTTTATACCTATCCATGTCGGCACGGCGCTGGCGCTGCTCATGATTATGACGATTAACGCTG
>CAYYMI010000068.1:0-12151 GCA_964472905.1 uncultured Hellea sp.
TAACTAAAGTGTTGCGACGACCAGTTGAAACCGCAGGCGATTTTAAGACGCTCGTATAAACACTGCTGTCTGGCAGAAAGCGAGCATCAGCCATTTCACAAAATTTAACAGGAGTAAGTTACTCGCTTCGTGTTATTGGTAAACCAGCTTCGCTCCAGCCTATCATCCCGCCATCTAGGTGGGTGATGTCCGTAAAACCTAGGTCTTCTAACACAGTAAGAGCTTTCATGCTGCGGCCTCCGCCTGCACAGTGAACAAGATAAGGCGTTGAACGATCTAACTTAGACAATTGGTCAGCAAAATCATGATTTTTAAAATCAGCAAATATTGCCCCTTGAATATGTCCCCCTTTTATTTCCTTGGGCGTCCTTATATCTAATACCACTAATTCAGCTTTACTATCTAAGAGGGTTTTTGCCTCAATTGAATTGACATGTGTCACATGAAAGTTTGTTGGATTTTGCGTGCAAGATGTCTGAGTCATTGTAATTCCTACTACAAATATTGATGCGGATTTTTTGATAATCTGTTTAAGTAATTTCACCACGCTAATCTCCCTAGATTAGGCTTCGTAATCCAAAGCGAGATATGAGTCGTGTGACGAAGTCACATATTAGGCTATGTGACCAAGTCACAATGCATCCAACCAAAATAACGCTATCAAGAGCTTTTTAGGAGAGTGTTATGAAAGCTAATGTTGGAAATATAGATCGCGGTATTCGCCTAATCATAGGCATTGCAGCTTTGGCGGCCGTCTTTGTCGGTCCTTATGCGGGTGCAGGCTGGGAACGTATTGCTTTAGGTGCTGTTGGGATCATCATGATAGCCACAAGCGCTATCAAGTTCTGTCCGCTTTACCGTATATTTGGAATGCGTACTTGCCCAATTGACTAACAAGGCCGTAAATCTAGCTAATGACCACGGTTATTAATTCTCTGGCAAAAGCTCTAAATACATCGGCGACAGCCGATGGTATTCTAACTTTAAGCCAAGGGGCGTCTTTAATCGAAGCCCCTGCAAATCATCGATTATTTGCATCTGGGGACGTGTGTGAAAATTTCGTTCTCATTGTTGAGGGAACGGCACGCGTCCAACTCTCATCGCGCACAGGCAGAGAGATGATTTTGTTCCGCTTAGAAGCGGGACAAAGCTGCGCCCTCACGACATCATGCTTGCTGACCAAATCACCATATTACGCGGAAGGCATTACCGAAACGCCTGTTAAACTCATATCTATTCCGGCGAGTGATTTTCTCTCTGCGATAAGTAATTATCCTAAACTCGCGAAGACCCTACTTGAAAATTATGCGCAGCGTATTGGGCAATTAACGGGCGTTATTGATAAGCTGATGTCGCGTGATTTGACCACTGAGCTTAAGACGTTGTTGCTCGAACGCGTTGATGACAAGAAGCATATAAATCTCTCACATCAAAAAATTGCTGATGAGCTTGGGTCTTCTCGTGAAGTTATAAGCCGCAAATTGAAAACGATGGAAAAATCAGGGCTTCTGAAATTATCGCGCGGTAAAATCACTCTCACAAAACTTACATTTTAATCTCTGGGCGAATACGAACATATGTATCTCTTTAATGTGATGAGTCTCTGTGACTCAGTCACATTCATTACTGTCAAAATTGTCTATAAAGGCTTTCATGAAAGTTAGCTTATGACAGATTTTATCTTACAAAATGAAGCCTCACTAAGACTTGGGTTTTTTATATCCATCCTCTTGATTATGATGTTAGTCGAAGCTCTTTTCCCAAGAAAAAGACGTGCTATGGGACGAGGCCATAGATGGTTATCCAATATTTTGATGACTATACTAGACGCATTATTCGTTCGTTTTGCTTTTCCAATATTGGCTATTGGCGTGGCTGCTCTATCGGCTCAAAAAGGATGGGGCCTATTTAACCTCACAGATTGGCCTGTTTGGTTAGAAATTACCTTTGTTATTATCTTATTCGATATGCTGATTTACTGGCAACATGTGGCCTTTCATCATGTGCCGTTTTTATGGGCCTTTCACAAAGTCCACCATGTAGACCGTGATATTGATGTGACAACAGGCTTTAGGTTTCATCCGATTGAGATTGGTATATCCCTAGCCTATAAATTAGGCCTTGTGGTTCTGCTTGGCGTTCCAGTTTTAGCCGTGATTATTTTTGAAATAATCCTAAATGGCTGTGCAATGTTCAACCATTCCAACGTGAAACTTCCTTTGAGGGTTGATCGTGTTCTGCGCCGTATCATTGTGACGCCTGATATGCACCGTGTGCATCATTCTACAATTATGTCAGAGACAAATAGCAATTACGGCTTTAACCTCTCATTATGGGACCGCATTTTCGGAAGCTATACAGCTCAACCCCGAGAGGGACATGATGGGATGGTTATTGGTTTGGATGAACATCAAACAAACGGGCCAGCGTCTTTGAGTTGGTCTTTAGTTCTGCCCTTTAAGCCGATTAAAAAACTGGAGAAATGGTTATGAAAAAACAGATTAAAATAACTGTAGTTTCAACCTTTCTTATCTCCGCATTGTTAAGCACATCTGCATGCGCAGATGATACAAGCAATAAAGCTTTAGTGAAAACTCATGCAAAAATAATGAAAAACTATGAGGGCGTCTCGCACATTGATGCGCAGGCATTATCTCAAATGGATGAAGAGAGTTACATCCTCTTTGATGTGCGGGAAAAAGATGAATTTGAGGTCAGCCATATTGAAAACTCTATATGGGTCGATCCCTCCATCAAGGTGTCATCTTTCACTCAGCAATATGCAGGGCTTATCGGAGACAAAACGGTTATTCTCTATTGTTCTGTAGGTGTGCGCTCATCACAGCTTCAAGGCCCGAGACAGACACATCGCCTATCTATAATTTAGAAAATGGCGTATTTGGCTGGCATAATGAAAACCGGCCGCTTGTCTCAGAGACAGCCTCAACCGATTACATCCATCCCTATAACCGCCTTTGGGGCCGTATGGTCAACCGCAAGTCACTACGGCGTTATGAGCAGGAAGAAAAATAAATATGGCATCCCTGCGCATACCTCCGCCGATACAAGGTCTCTTTTGGAGGATTTGCATGTGGGGCTTGGCCAAGACTATTTAGATTACACTAAAACTGTCAGACGTTGGATTTAAGGAGAAACTATCATGACGACAGTTCAGACATTTATGACATCCAATATCCTACGGCGCGGCCTAGCAGCTCTAATGATTTATTTTAGCGCGCTCATGCAAACCGCTTGGGGGCACGACTCTCAAGCACATGTAAATCCAGTCATACATGTTGAGGTTCTAGAAGCGCGAACGCTACTAGCAAGTAATCCAACCATGAAAGTCTTAGATGTGCGCACCAAAGGTGAATATAAGCGCGGCCATATTGAAGGGGCTATTCGGAATAATTACTTTAGCACCAAATTCAAAAAACGTCTCCGCGCATTGGACCGCGATACGCCCTATATGGTCCACTGCAAATCGGGCCATAGAAGCGAGCGCGTTGTCAAAATCATGCGCAAAGAGGGTTTTACAAATATCTATCATCTGGACGGTGGTTATGATACGTGGAAGAAGCTCACACCCGCTGACCAAAAGAATAATTAAGAGAGGTGAATGCCGTGAATAATAATTACGTCGCTACAACAATTCTTGCATTTTTTCTTGCCCTTCAATCTGGATGTGCAAAAGAAGCTCATACAGAGCATGGGATAAATACAGCCAGCATAGTGAGTGAGCAGAAATTGATTTATGAAAGCCAACATGACTTTAATGAGACTCTTACACGCCTTAAAGCCGCATTAGAAAAACGAAATCTGAATATATTTACGGAAGTCGATCACCAAGCAGGAGCCGAGAAAGTCGATCTTAAGCTCGATAAAAATCACCTTGTCATCTTCGGCAATCCTAAAGTTGGTACGCTGCTCATGCAGAAAAACCCGCAATTCGGAATTGATCTGCCACTGAAAGCCCTAATTTATGCCGAAGGTAATAAAGTGTTTTTGCGAATGACTGACATATCTACATTAGGGCAAACACACGGTTTAGATATTTCAAATCCGCCAATTTCAAAAGTTAGAGACGTTTTGAATCAAATCGCGGTTGAGGCAACAGAATAAAACTCTTTCTAATGTATGGTTTAGGTAAGGTAGGCACATCCGCGAGCGTCCTATTCTGGGCGCTTTAAGCCGCTGGCTTAATGTCCGCTTTTGTCCTCAAAGCGGACGTTAAGATAATCAGCTTTGGCATAGAAAGCTCGGCATCGCGCTCCGTTCGAAATTTGATCAAGTCTTCGTAGGTCTTACGGTCCCCGACATCAATGTTTTCCGCGCGCAGGCAGACTAGTCTGGTTTAACGAGCGGGCCCCCTGCCTTTTTCCACGCCCCGGTTCCGCCTGTTAAATTGATGACAGGCGTGAGTCCCATATCCATCGCGACCACAGCCGCCATGGCAGACCGTCCGCCCGAGGCACAATAAAAGATAAATGTTTTGTCTTGATTAAATTCAGGCTTATGGGCGGGGCAATCTGGGTCGATGTGATATTCCATCAGGCCGCGTGATGATGCAATCGCACCGGGAATGCGCCCTCTCTTGATTTGTTCATTTGGCCCGCGCAGATCGACAAAAACATGATCTGGCGAGTCCACAAGCTTCATCGCCTCTTCGGCGCTCATGGCGGGGACAGTGGCCTGCGCCGCGCTAATAAGCTCTTTGACAGTTATGGTAATTTTTTGCGGCATATGTATTTCCTATATCTTTAAATCTAGGCGCGGTTTCCAGAACGGACGGAACAGCTCAATCTTGGGGCAACGGTCCATGATAACGCGCAAGCCAGCATCCTCAGCGAGTTTCGCTGCATCATCATCATAAACGCCAATTTGCCCCCACAAGACTTTGGCCCCAACCTCTATGGCTTGCTCGGCAAAACTATAGAACTCTTCTTTGGGACGAAAGACCTCGACCATATCAATAGGCTTATCAATGTCTTGAAGAGAGCCGTAAACTTTAATGCCGCGAATCTCTGTTGTTTTTGGACTCGGGTTAACCGGGAACATCTCAAACCCAATTTCATGCAAGACACGGAGCACGCCATAGCTGAATTTGGTTTTATCACCGCTTGCCCCGACCATCGCGATGGACTTTACGGATTTAAGTGTCTCGGCCAGATATTCGGGCGTATAATCATAAAGTCTTTCAAGATCAGCGTCGGGCACTTACGCCTCCTTTGGTCTAGCGATATCCGCCTTAAGCTCATGGGGCTCTAGCGGATCAAGGAATGGGTTACGGTAAAGTTTGTCATGGCTGTCGACACCAACATCAAGCGTGCAATCCGATAAGGGACGCGCCACACATAAAATGATATAGCCATCATTAATCTGGCGGTTATTGAGCGCGACTTGGCGGCGCTGATCTATCTCACCATGTTTTAGTTTCGCCGCGCAGGTAATACAGCCGCCATATTCGCAGCCATAAGGCAAGTCTGCCCCTTGGTCGCGCAGGGAGTCCAAAAGCGGACGCCGCGCATCAACCTCATATGTTGCGCCGCCCTGATTGGCGAGGGTTATGGTATGGGTCTCGCTCATAGCCAGATATCACTCGTGCAATCACCGCCCGGATAACGCGCTTCATGACAACGGCTTGGCCCGTTCGGTTCTTTGCCGAAATCTACAATGAAATCTTTATTGATACTCATGCCGCCATTTTCAACGTCGCAATCAATGAGAACCATCACCCCGCCTTTTTCGCGGATTTCAGGATAGAACTGATTATCCCATGTAGAAAACAATGAGGTCGTCACATAAAGACGTTTGCCATCAAGCGAGAGCTGGAACATTTGCGGCCCGCCCGCCACGTCAACACCGTTCACTTGGGGCGCTTTATTCAAAAGCCCGCCCATATAGACCTGCCCCGTTAGCTTCGGATTATGCGGATCGGAAATATCATATTGGCGCATATCCCCATGCAGCCAGTTGTTAAGATATAGATATTTATCATCCATGGAAATCAGGATAGCCGACATCACCCCCGGCACAGGTATAGGCCATTCGGGATGCGGTTCATTTTCAACATCAATGATCTTCTCCCATTGCCATTCGCCGTCATCGTCTTTCCAGAAATGGATGACGTTAGAGCTGAGCGCCGCGCCGCAAAAGCCGTGACTACTATCGGGGTCATGCAAGAATTTAACTTCGAGCGGAAGCAATCCGTCCTCGCCCAGATACATGGTCTGGACAGGCTCTTTCTTTTCAAAATCCCAGAAATGCAGTTCACGCCCATATTTAAGATGCCCGACCTCTTCGAGATCAAATCCCGGCATAAAAGTATTAGGCGCGGCCCATTCGGAACTAACCATCACATTGTGGCGGGGCTGGTACCAAAAATCATAGCTGAATTTGATATCGCCCATAGAGTTTTCCCAGCGCCCCATAATCTCGAAATCTTTATTCAGGTGAAGATAACCGCCGGGCGCTTCACCCATCGCGTCGCCCAGAAAAGAGATGATAATTTCAGAACCCAAACAATGCACCGTATGCGGACCTGATAGATTGGCTTTGGCTTTGATTTCGGCGCCGTCAATAGTCTTGAACAGGCTTGGCGCAAAGGGGTCTGTTTCGGTGTCAACGATATGGATGTTATTGGAGCGCACCCCCGGCACCAACATATAGCCGCGCGACATCGAACTATCATCATGACAGGAGGAGCACGCATTCCAGCCCATATGGTGCAGCTCATCGCCAATGCCCGGCATTTCTAGGCGGTGAATGACCTGCGAATAAGTCGGACTATCAGGGTCAACATCGACTGTCGCTAGATAGTCAGGTTTCTGGATACCGGTGCCCGTATAAATCGCGATGGTGTAGAGCAGCTTTTCATGCGGGGATTTAATCGCAGCAGCAGGACTTGAATATCCCGGCCCGCAACACACGCCATCTTCCATCGAGCTCTCCACTTGAAATTATAATAATCCTATACGCATAACATCGCCATAGGCAAATGCCGCATCATAGATGTTTCATTACTTATTATAAGCATAAGGGCAGACATTTATAGGAGCTGACACAGCGCGGTAATAGACGACGCTAAAAAATCATGGATGTTGGAGTAGGGGACTAAAGAGTAGCTAGTTTTACCAGAACTGTTTTCTGATATTGATAAATGTATACTAACCGCTTGGGTTGATAGTGGGTCGACTTACTTCTACCTATATAATACCGCTAGTGTTTTCCGAAACCCGTTATTCAAATAGAATATTTTAAGACATAAGATGAAAATAAAATGAATTTTAATGTCTACTTTTCTGATTAGACAGTTAAGTCAGGTTACTAATTTTCTTTAATTGTTGGTTTTGTCCTTTCGCAAGTCACCCTTCTCTTCGCTGCCTCAAAGCAGACAAAGCTTAAACTACTTTCATCGAGTTCCTGCTTTCACTCCGCTTACGTAGAGTCTAACATCTTTCTATGGAAACATATGGACTGCTCTCCCTTCTCCCGCCCGTAATCGCTATTGGGCTTGCGCTTTGGACGCGGCAGGTTTTTCTGTCTCTATTAATCGGGATTTGGATTGGTTTTGTTATTATAGCGAGCGGCAATCCAATTGCCGGAACCTTTGCGACTCTGGACGGGCTTGTGGCTGTCTTTAGTGATGCGGGCAATACGCGGATTATTATCTTTACCCTCGTGGTCGGGGCGCTGATAGCTTTGATACAACGCTCCGGCGGGGTGCAGGGATTTATCAATCGTCTGTTGGGTTGGCTCGAAAAATCAGCAGCCAAGGCAGGTAATCGCGGGCAAAGGAAGCGGGTTGAATTAATGGCGCTTTGCACGGGGCTTATTTTATTTATCGAAAGTAATATTTCAATCCTGACCGTTGGGACGCTCTATCGGCCCGTTTTTGATAAACTGAAAATCCCGCGCGAGAAGCTCGCCTATATTGCCGATAGCTCTTCAGCTCCGTCCTGTATCTTGCTGCCCTTTAATGCGTGGGGCGCGTTTATAACGGGGCTCCTCATGGCGCAGGGGATGGATAATGCTTTTGGAGAACTCCTAAAGGCGACGCTGTTTAATTTTTATCCGATGCTTGTCATTGCGACGCTTATTTTCGTTATACTATCGGGCAAAGATGTTGGCGAGATGAAAACCGCGGAAGCTAGAACTCAAAATAATGGTGCATTGTTAAGAGAGGGCGCTGTCCCCATGATGAGCGAGGATGCCTCAAGTGTGCCGATGAAAGAGGGCATCACGCCGCGCGCGCGCAATATGATTATTCCTATCGCGGTAATGGTTATCCTTATGCCTGCGTTTTTGATTATGACAGGCTGGAGTGAAGGTGGAGGGAACGCCTTTAAAGCCTTGCAATCGGGCTCTGGGTCAAAATCTGTTCTCTATGCCACCAGCTTTGCCTGCGCGCTTGCCATGATTATGTATAAAATCACGGGCAAGCTCGGTATTCGCGAGAGCTTTGATCTCTCGCTTAAGGGCATGTCAGCCATGGTCCCCCTCGCCATTTTGATGGTACTGGCCTTTGCCATTGGGAGCCTATGCAGGGAGCTCGGCACAGGGGTTTATGTCGCCGAGACAGCCAAAGGCTTTATATCGCCGGCTCTGGTGCCAGCTCTCATATTCCTTGTCGCCTGTTTTGTCGCCTTTAGTACAGGGACAAGCTGGGGCACCTTTGCCATTATGATCGCGATTGCCGTTCCCCTCGCCCAGGGCATGGACACGAATGTCAGCCTTGCCATTGCCGCAGCGCTGGGCGGCGGCGTCTTTGGCGATCATTGTAGCCCGACATCTGACACCTCGATTATCACTTCAATGGCCACAGCGAATGATCATATCGACCATATTAGAACACAACTTCCCTACGCGCTGATTGGCGGGGCAATCACGACGGGGCTTTATTTGGTTTTGGGGGTATTGGGTGTATAAAACTATGGCCTAGCCACAAAATAACCAACCACCGCGCTCAGCGGTAAGGCTAAAGCTTCGGCAAGGGAAAAGGTTACGGCAGAATATCTTAAGCCTGCCCACACCGCAGATAATATATCAGGATCAGCAATTATTTGACTCTTAAACGCTCCAAAAAATGTGGGTAAGGGTATAACACAGATCGCTGTTAAAAATCCTGCCAAAGCGCCGCCTTTTGCACTCACTCGGTTGGATATCATGACGATAACCGTCCACCAAAAAAATGACATGATGAGGGTAACGATAAATATAAGCCCCGTCATTTTGGTAATGTCTGAAAAAGCATCAGCCTGATAACCTAAAAGACGATACGCCCAAATCGCGCCATATATCGCCGCAAAGCTTGAGAGCGTTATAACAAAGCGAAGCCTGCGGCTTATCCTATCCAAAAAGGAAATTTTAATCGACCAAGTCGTCCCAGAAACGTTTGGCCCGGCCAAAGAAATTCGCGGACTCTGGACTGCTTTCATCGCCTGAGACTTCGGCAAATTCTTCAAGGAGTTCACGCTGTTTTTTGCTCAACTTTGACGGGGTTTCAACGCCAAGTTCAACATACATATCCCCCCGCTGTGATGAGCGCAGAACAGACATGCCTTTGCTACGTAGCCTTAGACGTTTACCAGACTGACTGCCTTCTGGAATTTTGATCTTGGACCGCCCCCCATCAATGGTTGGAATTTCAACATCCCCGCCAAGCGCGGCCACCGTCATTGGGACAGGCGCGCGGCAAAATAAGTTAGCGCCGTCACGCTCAAATAAATCATGCGGTTTGACCGAAACAAAGACATAGAGATCGCCGCGTTGGCCATTCCCGTTTGAGCCCCGTCTTGGCGCGGCATCACCCTGTCCCGAAAGCCTAATACGCGTACCATCTTCAACGCCCGCAGGAATCGACACATCAAGCTCCGTTTGAACACGGGCCTGCCCTTGACCGTCACATTGTTTACAAGGGTTTGACACATATTCACCTTGGCCGCCACAGGTTGAACAGGCGCGCTCCATCGTGAAAAAGCCTTGCTGGGTGCGCACACGACCCGCTCCGCCGCAGGTGCTACACGTCTCAACAGACGCGCTAGGTTCCGCGCCAATGCCCTCACACCGATCGCAATCTTCGGCAATCGGCACTTTGATATCTATATCTTTACCTGCAAAGGCTTCCTCTAAGGTGATCTCCATTTCATAGCGCAAGTCTGAGCCGCGCTGAACTTGTTGGCCTCTACGTCCACCACCGCCGCCAAACATATCCGCAAAGCCGCCGCCTGCCGCGCCGCCTCCAAAAATCTGTGAGAATATATCGCCGAAATCTTGGAAGCCCGCGCCGCCGCCCATGCCGCCTTGTTCAAAGGCGCTATGCCCCATACGGTCATAGGCCGCGCGTTTCTGATCGTCAGATAAGATACCATAAGCTTCGTTAAGTTCTTTAAACCGAGCTTCGGCCCCAGCGTCATCAGGATGACGGTCAGGATGACACTCCATCGCCTTTTTACGAAAGGCTGACTTCATCGTCTTGGCATCTGCGCCTTTATCAACGCCGAGAACTTCGTAATAATCACGTTTAGCCATGATAGGCCTTTTAAAAATCTAACATCAGAGATTCATTAAGAAAAATCCCGAAAGACTTGGTCTTTCGGGATACAATTTTAAAGCTTACGCTTTGTCGTCTTCGACATCTTCAAACTCGGCATCGACAATATCATCATCGTCATCGGAAGCATCTGCGCCAGCCTCATCAGCCTCGCTTGACTGGTTAGCGTAAATCGCTTCACCCATCTTCATGACCGCTTCAGTCAGTGTTTGAATTTTCTCATTGATAGCTTCGGCGTTATCACCTTCAGCCTCTTCGCGAACGGCTTTGACAGCATCTTCGATGTCTTGCTTTTGCTCGTCGGTTAGCGCGTCGCCATGTTCTTTCACATCGGCTTCGGCTTTATGCGTTAAAGCTTCGGCTTGGTTCTTGGCTTCGGCAAGCTCACGGCGAGCTTTATCTTCATCAGCATTAGCTTCCGCGTCTTTAATCATATCCTCAATATCGGAGTCAGATAGGCCGCCAGAGGCTTGGATACGGATTTGTTGTTCCTTACCTGTCGCATTGTCTTTAGCTGACACATTGACAATACCATTGGCGTCAATGTCGAAGGTGACTTCGATTTGCGGCATGCCGCGCGGTGCGGGCGGAATACCCACCAGATCAAATTGGCCGAGAAGTTTATTATCCGCCGCCATTTCACGCTCGCCTTGCGACACGCGGATTGTTACAGCCGATTGGTTATCCGCCGCAGTTGAATAGACTTGAGATTTCTTGGTTGGAATTGTCGTATTGCGGTCGATCATGCGCGTGAACACGCCGCCTTCCGTTTCAATCCCGAGGGATAGAGGTGTGACGTCAAGTAAGAGAACGTCTTTAACATCACCTTGTAAAACACCAGCTTGAATAGCCGCGCCCATGGCAACAACTTCATCAGGGTTCACGCCTTTATGAGGCTCTTTTCCGAAGAATTTTGTGACGGCTTCTTGAACAGCTGGCATACGGGTCATACCGCCAACCAAAACGACTTCGTCAATATTCGCAGCTTTAAGGCCTGCATCCGCAAGCGCCTTCTTACACGGCGCGATTGTGCGCTTAATCAAATCGCCCACAAGCGTTTCAAGCTTGGCGCGCGTTAGTTTCATATTCAAATGTTTAGGGCCAGACGCATCTGCCGTAATGAAAGGAAGGTTCACTTCATATGTTGACGCAGTTGAAAGCTCTTTCTTAGCCTTTTCCGCTTCTTCACGCAGACGCTGAAGCGCGAGCTTATCGCCTTTCAGATCAATGCCTGTTTCTTTTTTGAACTCTTTATTGAAGTGCTCAACAATATGCATGTCAAAGTCTTCACCGCCGAGGAACGTATCCCCATTGGTTGACTTCACTTCGAAGACACCATCGCCGATTTCAAGGATGGACACATCAAATGTACCCCCGCCAAGGTCATAAACGGCAATCGTTTTACCGTCTTCTTTATTCATACCATAGGCCAGTGCCGCGGCTGTTGGTTCGTTGATAATGCGGAGGACTTCTAGACCAGCGATTTTACCAGCATCTTTGGTCGCCTGACGCTGGGCGTCATTGAAATAGGCTGGAACCGTAATAACGGCTTGAGTCACCGTGGAGCCGAGGAAGTCTTCGGCTGTTTCTTTCATCTTC
>CAYYMI010000069.1:0-11847 GCA_964472905.1 uncultured Hellea sp.
CCCCGCGCATCGGTCATCATCGCAATGTCCCAACCTTGCACCTTTAAGTTTTCAGCTAAGGCTTGTGCCGGAAACATATGGCCGCCTGTCCCGCCAGCAGCCAATAAAATCCTATTGCCCATAGCCATACGCCCCCGGCCGTTTGCGGGTAAAGGCTAGAATAAGTCCGGCGGTAAAACACAAGGCCAGCATGGATGAACCGCCATAAGAAATGAACGGCAAAGTCATACCTTTAGATGGCGCCATATTGAGATTTACAAAGAGATTTATCACGGCCTGCATACCAATCATTGTTGCAAGTCCTGCCACAGCGAGCTGACTAAAATAATCATTGAGCTTAAGGGCATTACGAAAACACCGAATAACAAATCCGGCCAGTAGCATAATAAGGAACATTGAAATTAAAAATCCAAACTCTTCGACAGTCACCGCAAAAATAAAATCTGTGTGCCCATCCGGAAGGCTATATTTAACAGCTCCCTCGCCGGGACCCCGGCCAAAGAACCCTCCATTAGATATGGCTTCTAAAGCTTTATCCGTTTGGTAGGTATCAGCGGTATCCGGATTTAGAAATTTTTCAACACGGCTACGCACATGGGGAAGGGCAGCATAAGCCCCAATGGCCCCTATAACAGATATACTCATCATAAAGAGAACCCAGCCCAATGATAAGCCTGCGAAGAAAAAGACGGCCGCAAAACAAAGCGTCAATAAAAAAGACTGTCCAAAATCAGGCTGACCAATCAGCAAAGAAATCATCAAAATATATGTTGCAAATACGATTGAAACAGCAGGCACTTGTGAATCGCGATTACGTACTGAAAACATCCAAGCCGCAAAAACAATGAAGGCAGGTTTAGCAAATTCAGACGGCTGCAGGCCCAAGGAGCCTATGCGAAACCAACGGGTAGCGCCTTTGACCTCATAGCCAATCATAGGCAATAACATCATGAGACCTACAGCGCCGATGAGGGTTAAAACCCCAATGCGTCTGGCGTTAGACGGGGTTAACAATGAGAGCATAAAAGCGCCTGAAAGCCCCATCATAACAAAAATGGCCTGCCGATATAAAAAGTAAAATGGGTTATCGATACCAAGTCGTATGCTTGCGGCGGGAGACGCCGCCATGGATAAAATAAGACCCGCCCCAATAAGACAAACTAGAAAACCTAATGTAATATGATCTACACTTCGCCACCATTCGCCCACGATGGAACGCTTTGTTCTGGAGGTCGATAATGTTGCTGCAAACGCCATAGTTAGGCCGCTGTCATCCTGTTCTTTTCTTGCTCATACAAATCAATGATTCTTTGCGCATAGTTTCGGAATGCCTCACCTCTGGTTTCGAAACTCTTAAATTGATCAAAACTCGCACAGGCTGGAGATAGTAAAACAATAGGATTAGGCTTTTTTGAAGCCATGGCATCACGCGTCGCGCAGAGTACAGCTTTTTCTAACTCCCCTGACACTTTATGATTGACCTTTTTCTTTGTCAGGGTTTTATGAAATTCTGGCGCAGCATCCCCGATCAAATAAGCTTTTGAAACATTAGCAAATAATGGAGAGAGAGGATCAATTCCGCCTGCTTTGGCTTGCCCTCCAGCAATCCAGAAAATATTATCGTATGATTTTAGGGCTTGCTTTGCCGCATCAGCATTAGTGGCTTTACTATCATTGACAAACCGAACAGGGCCAGCCGTACCAATCGTTTCCATACGGTGTGCCAAGCCCGGGAATGTTAATATAGCCTCCCCAATGGCTTTTGCATCCAATCCGAGCGACTGAACGGCGGCAAAAGCAACCGCGGCATTTTGATGATTATGCAAACCTTCGAGAGCTTTGGCTGTGTTCAAGTCACAAATCTCCACGGCTTTGTGATGGATGTTACAATAAAGCTTTCCTTTCATGACGGAGGCCCCCCGCCCTAAGCATTTTTTGACGGAAACAGGATATATACGGCGTCCGTTTTGCGCCGTAACCTCGGAATGGATGCGTTTAGTTGCTTCTGAGTCCACACCTATAATAATTGCATCATCCGAAGTTTGGTTATTAAAGATACGCCGTTTAGCGGTTTCATAGGATTTCATATCCCCATGACGTTCTAAATGATCAGGTGAAAGATTTAGAAAAACAGCTGCATTAGCCCTAAGCGATTGCGTGCGCTCAAGTTGATATGAGGATAGCTCAATCACATAATGTGTTCCTGCATGCATTTTATCGAGATCTAAAACACCGCGTCCGATATTACCGCCAATTTGTACGTCTTTCCCGCAAGCCTTAAGGATATGCCCGATTAAAGATGTGGTTGTTGATTTTCCGTTCGTTCCTGTAATAGCGATAATTTTTGGACGGTCACCGTCTGGCCGCGCCGCAACTTCGCGCGCGAAAATTTCAATATCACAAATAATTGGAACACCCGCCGCCTTAGCCTTCGTCGCCGTCCAATGCGCTTTGGGTAGATTGTCTGGAACACCAGGAGATAGAACAAGCCCATCGCAATCATTCCAGTCAATCAGGTTTAAGTCCATTAAGTTAACGCCGTTTTTTTTTGCAGCTTCACGTACAGATTCGTTATCGTCCCAAGCCCAAACTATCGCTCCGCCGCGCGCAAGTGATAGAGCTGCGGTGATACCCGTTCGCCCAAGCCCAAAGACAGCAAGCGTTTGTCCGTTAAATGTTTTGGCTTCAATCATTGAGCTACCGTAATTTAAGAGTTGAGAGGCCGATCAAGGCAAGAATAATCGCGATGATCCAGAAACGAATGACAATGGTGGGTTCAGCCCAACCTTTTTTCTCGTAATGATGATGGATAGGCGCCATTCGGAAGACGCGCTTTCCCGTTAATTTAAAACTAGCGACCTGTACGATGACAGATACAGCTTCGAGAACAAATAATCCGCCAATAATGGCTAAGACGATTTCATGTTTAATCGCAACGGCCGTCGACCCAAGTGCGCCGCCAAGGGCAAGGGAGCCTGTATCGCCCATAAAGACCATCGCTGGCGGAGCATTATACCAAAGGAAACCCAAAGACGCCCCAATAATCGCGCCAAGGAAAATTGTTATCTCGGAAGAACCAGGGACATATGGGACCCCAAGATAGTTTGAAAAAATCGAATTACCAACCAGATAGGCGATAAAAGCCAAACTCATGCAGGCGATCATAACTGGTACAATCGCAAGACCATCAAGGCCATCCGTCAGGTTCACGGCATTAGAAGCCCCCACAATAACAAGGCAGCCAAAGGGGATGAAAAACATCCCAAGATTAAATGTATAATCTTTCAAAAACGGAATCGCCAAACCTGTTTCAAAATTATCAGGCGTCTGCGGAAAGACTTTGGTTAAAACATAAACTGCAACAGCCGCTATGGCGAACTCAAGAACAAGCTTAATTTTGCCGCTAAATCCCTTTGGATTTTGTTTGGAAACTTTAAGATAATCATCGTAAAAACCGATCATCCCATAACCTGCAGTAACCAAAACAACTGTCCACAAGAAAGGACTTCTCAAGTCCCCCCACAACAAAGTAGAAATCATCACAGAGAGCAAAATCAACAGCCCGCCCATTGTAGGGGTTCCTGCTTTTTGAATAATATGACTTTCGGGACCATCTTCACGTATGGGCTGTCCCTTCCCCTGCCTAGAGCGCAACAGATTAATCATGCGAGGCCCAAGGATAAACGCTATTATCATTGACGTCATCAAAGCGCCGCCAACACGAAAGGTAATGTAGTTAAATAAATTGAAGACCTGAAAGTCGTCAGCATAACGTGTCAGCCATTCATATAACATTAGGCAGATTCCTCTTTAAGTGCCGTGACTAATTTGCCTAATCCAACACCATTTGACCCTTTAACAAGGACAACATCTCCATCTTCCAGCTCTTCCTTAAGCGCCTCTAAGGCGTCTTCCCAATCTCGCACCCAGGCTCCGCGCATCGCCCTCGGCAAAGCCCCTTTAAGCGCTCGCATACACTCTCCCGTTACAATAACTCTTGCCACGTCTGCCTCTTCTAAAGGCTTGGACAAGGCGGCATGCATGTCGATTTCATCTTTTCCGAGTTCAAACATATCACCTAAAACAGCGATGCGGCGTCCTGGTTTAACGCTCAAAACATTGATCGCGGCTTCCATACTCGCCGGATTAGCGTTGTAACTTTCATCAATAAGGGTGATAGACTTTCCATCTATTACCAATGTGTCTGTCGCCCCGCGGCCAATCTCAGCTCGAACGCCTCGAAGCGCCATGGCCGCTTTGCGTAGATCTAATCCAGCCGCATAAGCGACCGCCATACAAGCCGCGCCATTAGCTATCCAATGTTCGCCAGGCACCAGCAAAGTTACATCTATTTGCTGTGCGTTAATCCGTAGACGCGTATTGCTGCCGTGGTCATGGGTTTGGGAGGTTACGATTGTTATGTCACAATCATTAGAATGCCCGAAGGTAATAACTTTTTTCCCATCGGCTTTTTTGAGAATTTGCGCCGTATAAGGATTATCAGCATTAAGAACCAAAGTCCCATTATTGCGTAGGCCATCAATAATCTCAGCTTTGGCATCAGCAATAGCTTCAACATTATCAAAATGCGCGAGATGCGCGCCAGCGACATTCGTAATCAAAGCGACATCCGGACGAAGCAAGCCTGACAGCTCTGAGAGCTCGCCCGCATGATTCATCCCCATTTCAAATATGCCGTATTTTGTGTCTTGTGGCATACGCGCCATTGTAAGCGGCACGCCCCAATGATTATTGTATGATTTCAGTGACTTATGCGTAGGTTCGAATGCAGAAAACATATGTGCCAAGGCTTCTTTCACACTTGTTTTACCAACACTGCCGGTCACGGCTATGCGCAAAGCTTGAGAACGCTCAACACCTTCTTTCCCTAAGGCACGTAGGGCCTGAAATGTGTCATCCACCTTCACAGCATTTCCTGACATATCTTTTTCTGTGAGCACGCCCGCTGCGCCATTATCTTGCGCCATGGGAATAAACTCATGTCCATCACGCGCATCTTTAAGCGGTACAAAAAGATCTCCCTCTTGAAGTGAACGAGAGTCGATTGACACACCCGACACCGACCAATCAGCCGACGCCTTACCGCCCGTAGCTTTTGCGATATCTGCCGCAGTCCATAGCTCAGACATGCTCTAACTCCTTTAGTGCCGCACCAACCTGTTCCACATCAGAAAACGGAATAGTTTTTGTGCCCACAATTTGGCCTTGTTCATGCCCCTTACCTGCAATCACGAGACAATCATTTGCACCTAGTTTTTTAATACCCACGCGAATAGCTTTGGCGCGGTCACCGATTTCGGTTGCGTTTGGACACCCTTTAAGAACAGCTTTACGAATAGACGCAGCATCTTCGGTACGCGGATTATCATCTGTTACAATCACATCATCAGCGAGCTTAGCCGCAACACGTCCCATCTTAGGGCGCTTGTCAGGATCACGATCACCACCACAACCAAAGGCCACTATGACTTTTCCCATTGTATGAGGGCGAACAGAGCGTAATAATTTATCCAAACCATCTTCTGTATGCGCAAAGTCAACAAATATTGGCGCGCCCTCTTTGGTTTGACCCGCACGTTCCATGCGCCCTGCGACGCCCTTAAGATGCCCGAGCGCCTCAAGAGCTTTCTCAGCCTGCACGCCCGTCACCATCGCCAGTCCAAGAGCAGCAATCGCATTCAGCGTTTGAAATTCACCCGCCAGAGGCAGCTCAATTTTGTGACGCTTACCTTGAACAACTAAGTCAACGATCTGACTACTCGCACGAGGCATAACTTCATCAATGCGGATATCCTGCCCAGACCACCCGACCCGCATGACATCTTGCCCACGATCACCACATATCTTCACAAGGCGTTGCCCATATTCATCATTAACATTAACAACAACAGGTGCATCTTTGGGCGTTAGTTCCGTAAAAAGCCGAGCTTTAGCTTGAAAATACTCTTCGGCATCAGCGTGATAATCAAAATGGTCTTGCGTTAAATTAGAAAACCCTGCGGCCGTAATTTTGACGCCATCCAATCGATATTGGTCTAAGCCATGCGAAGACGCCTCCATTGCCGCGTGAGTAACGCCTTCAGCCTTTAATCCTGAAAGAGTCTGATGAAGCGCAACAGCGTCAGGCGTTGTATGCGTCAAAGGCCGATATCCCTTGGGCGCCTGCACACCGAGCGTTCCAAAACAAGCCGCTTGCTTTCCGGTAAAGGCCCAGATTTGACGTAAAAACTCTACGGTTGAACTTTTCCCGTTCGTTCCTGTCATCGCCACAAGTGTTTTTGGCTGACCCGCATAAAGCTTTGCGGCCATTTTCGCGTAATCCAGACGCGGATTATCAGAAGCTAAATAAGGAATTGGTAAATCCAAACCTGACGTCGAGAGTATAGCCCCCGCCCCTTTTTCAATAGCGCCTTCTATATATTTACGGCCATCGGTGACGGTTCCAGGAAGCGCTGCAAAGATATAATTTGGTTTCACCTCGCGGCTATCACATGTCAGCCCTGACGCTAAAACGTCACTATCAAATCCAAGTTCGCGCAGGGTCATGGCAAAGCCCTCTCACCAAAAGGACTCATCGCTATAGGGTCAACTCTTCGCTCGACGCCCAACATTGGCGCAATACGCTCTATGACTTTTCCAGTTGTTGTCGCTGCATTCCACCCCGCCGTCGCCCAACCGAAAGTTCCCTCGACAGCCTTAGGCTCATCATAGGTCACCATAACAACATAGGTCGGGTCTTCATACGGAAAGGCCGCTACGAATGATGTCACGAGACGCTGCTGATCATAACCTCCAATAGCAGGTTTTTCCGCCGTTCCAGTTTTACCCATGACGCCATAGCCTTTGACACGGGCTTTTTTACCTGTGCCGTGAGTCACAACATAGCGCATCATATCTCGCATAGTTTTAGATGTGTTGGATGAAAACACGCGGCGCTTTTGAATGGGATGGGCTGCATCGCGCTTTAGCAGCGTTGGCGTGACATATTCACCATCATTAAGCATAGCGCCTATCGCGGTCGCAAGACTGAGAGGCGTCACAGATATACCATGCCCATAAGATACGGTTACAGTTGTTAGATCTATCCAGCGGTCTTGAATTTGCGGCTTGGCACTTTCCGCAAGCTCGAAAGGTACACGGTCCATCAACCCTAAATTTTTGAGATACTTCTTTTGCGCGTCCGCCCCAATTTTGAGCGCCAACATAGCTGTTCCACGGTTGGAACTTTGTGCTAGAATATCAGGCATCGCCAATGGGTGTTTGGACGGATGGTCATCGCGAATAAATTTATCACGCACTTTAAAAGGCTTTTGCACAGGATATGTCTCCGTCAAGCTAGACGCATTCTCCTCCAAGGCCATGGCCATCGTCAGAGGTTTGAATACTGAACCCAAATCATAGGTAGACATTGAGGCATGATTAAAGCGAGTTTCAGGCAATGTTGCGCCCGGCTCATTGGGATCAAAATTCGGCAAACTGGCCATCGCGACAATCTCGCCAGTTTTTAAATTTAAAACCACGCCAGCATTAGATTTAGCCTCAAACCTCTCAAGTCCGCTTTGGAGCTCATCCGACAATGCATATTGCGCTCGCATATCAACACTAAGTGTTAGAGGCGGAGCATTATCAGTTGAAAGCTTTTCATTAAAGGCACGCTCTGACCCTGCCGCGCCATTGAGATCAACATCCGCAAACCCGATGACATGGGAGGATAAATTACCGCGTGGGTAAACCCGTTTAGGTTCTTGACGAAAGGCCAAACCCGGCAAACCTAAGGCAAAAACAGATTGTCGGGCCTTAGGCGTGAGCCCACGCTCTATCCAAACAAAAGCGCGATTTGTCGACAAACGATCCCTGACAACATTTACATCAAGATCAGGCCGCACCGAAACTAACTTCTGCGCTGTTTCTTCAACATTCCAAATACGGCGAGGTTCTGCGTAAAGTGAATAAGTTTGCAATGTCGTCGCTAAAACTTCACCCTCACGATCAACAATATCTGCCCGCGTTGTCGTAATCGCCTGAGGCAAGACGCCAGCACCGCGCTTATCGCCCAGCAAAGACACTTCAGCTAATCGTAAAATCACTAATATCAAAACGCACATGAAAATGACGACACCGATACGAATACGAATGCGGCCTTCGGACACTGAGACGAATTCATCATCTTCTACCGTCATTTGACGGCGATTAGGCAGCATATCGTTGAGCTGAGTTACGCTCATTGATTGCCCCCATTATCAGGCCCAGCATCCTTAAGCTGAAAGCGAATAGCTATATCAGACATGGAAATGACATTTTCGACCTCAACAGGCTCCAAATTCAAATGTTGCGATGATAGCTCTTGCAAGCGTGCTGGGTTTTCAAGATAGGCAATTTCAGCTTTTAACACGCTTAAGCTTGCCTCTTCTTGCGAAATCAATCGCTCAAGGCGGCGCACTTCTTTTTTAGCGGACTGCGCGCGTGTTTTAACATAATAAAGCCCGACAGTCAGAGACACACCAATGAC
This sequence comes from uncultured Hellea sp., assembly GCA_964472905.1. Lineage (GTDB taxonomy): Bacteria > Pseudomonadota > Alphaproteobacteria > Caulobacterales > Maricaulaceae > Hellea. The sequence continues at coordinate 8,531 of CAYYMI010000069.1, forward strand.
AAATAAAATAAAGGCCGTCATGCGCCGCGCGGCCCGAATATGACTTGGAATATAGACGCTCATGCCGCGTCTCGCAGATCATCTACATGCGGCACATCAGGCAACACGTCATCATCCATGGGAAACGACGTAGCCTCTGATCTAATTGCAAACCGAAGCTTAGCCGAACGGGAGCGAGGATTCTCTTCGACCTCGGTTTTGGACGGCTTAATAACAGAGCGCTTGCCTTGAACAAAACTAGCCGCAGGCCCATCACGTTTGACATCGGGCGCATAGCGTGAGCCACCACTTACCTCTCCCGCGCGGCGACGTAGAAACGATTTAACAATTCGGTCTTCGAGAGAATGAAAGGTCACAACAATTAAACGCCCATTGGGTTTCAATATTTTCTCTGCCGCACAAAGCCCGCGATAAAGCTCGCCAAGCTCATCATTGATGAAAATTCTAAGCGCCTGAAAGACGCGCGTTGCGGGATGGTTTTTCCCACTACGTCCCAAAGCCTTTTCAATTAAGTCCGCCAAGGCTTCGGTCGTCTCAATACTGCCCTCATCCCGCGCACGAATAATAAAATCAGCAGCTCGGCGCGCACGGCGCTCTTCGCCGTAAACTTTAAAAATTCTGATTAAGTCATTGTGAGGCAAGAGTTTTATAGCATCACTCGCCGCAGGCCCCTCTGCGCCCATGCGCATATCAAGAGGGCCAGAACGCATAAAAGAAAATCCGCGTTCTGCCTGATCAAGCTGCATAGACGAAACACCGATATCAAGAATAACCGCGTCGACGAGCCCAATATCAAGCTCATCCATTTTAGAAAAAGGCGTTTCAATCAACCGAAAACGATTATTATATTGTAGCGCCAAATCATCAGCTCGCTCTCCAACATTTGGATCACGGTCTAACCCAATAACATGACAATTGGCGGCCTGTAAAAAAGCCTCACTATAACCGCCATTCCCAAAGGTACCATCGACATAAGTTTCACCATCTTGAGGCTGTAAGGCTTTAAGAACCTCAGGAAGCATGACGGGATAATGCATCATTGTCCCTCACCCCCGAGGACGGGTTTTAAACGATGACGATTTTCTCTGGCCAATTTGCGTATATTTTCATTCTGCTCTTCAAGCGCTTTCGGACTCCAGATTTCAAATCTGCGGCCCAGTCCGACAAATGTCACCTTGCCATTTAGTCCCGCATATTCATGCAAGTCTTTTGGGAGCGAGACGCGCCCACCGCTATCAAATGAGAGCGGACGACTAGCCGCAAAAATTGCGCGCTGCAGCGCAATACGGCCTTCATCATAATGATCAATACGGTCGAGCGATTTTTGATAATCTTCCAGCAGCACAATCCCGCCACCTTCCAGATAAGCCCCGTCAAAACTTGGCCAAACGATTATACCATCAAAACTGGAATTAGCCACGACATTACGGAAGTCGGCAGGCACCGAAACACGGCCTTTTGCATCCAAGCTATTTGTCACGGTGGACAAAAACATTCCAAATTCCCCTCAGAGCGCAAACGAAGCGTCTATATCTGGGATAGCATGGGATTTTATGGGATACAATGCCTATTTAAGAAAAAATTAGCCATAATTCGCCGCTTTCTGCATAATATGCAGAGATAAAGGCCAATTTGAAACTTTAGGTTAAAAATGCGAATTAAATCGCGTGATTTACGCAATCAAAGCGCTTGTTAGGATGCTGATCCACCACATAGACTGCTTGCTTGAACAGCCCTGCGACCCTGTGAATCTCTCTATGGCGTAGACTTAGGCCGAGACGTTCAAAACTGGCAAGCCAATCCTTATCGGTACGGTTACTATGAGGGTGGCCTTTGAATTCGAGGTTCATCAGGCTATCAAAGCGCTTGGTCAGCCATTCCATGACACGGCCTTCATAGACATCTTCGATAATAATCACACGTTTGGAAATCCGCGCAGCCTCCATGATAATGTGATCAGGGTCAGGCGTATGATGTAATATTGTTGGCAAAAGCGCTGTATCAAAAGCCTTGTGATGAAAGGGCATGGTATGACCATCATAAAGGACGGGCCGCAAATCCTCACGAAAACTCGTATCACGGATATCAAGACCATAAACCCGATAATTATGTTGGCGCATCACATCCAAGACACTGCCTGGCCCGCTGCCAATTTCGATATGACGGCCCATATAGCTCAGCCACTTATTCATCCAGCGCAATTTACGGGCCGCGTCAAATTTCCAACACGCAAAAACAAAGAAGCCTACAAGTGGCATCTTCCAAAGATTTATCTTCGCTGTGGTCATATACCGCCATTAAAACACCAAGACTAAAGAAACTATTCACACTGCGTCATCTTATTGTGAGGCCATGTGTTTAGGATTGTGACTAGCCAAACGTCATGTTAGCGAGCCTCATGCATAGAGAAGTCAAAATATGCGGCCTCACACGGCCTGAGGATGTTGAAGCTGCCATTAGGTACGGCGCTGACTATCTTGGCTTTATTGTTGAAGCAAAATCCTCGCGTAAACTCAGTGTAGCTCAGGCCGCTCGCCTCGCCTCGCCCGCGACTGGTATTATTCCGCGCGTAGCAGTGACTGTAAATGCCGATAATACGCTGCTAACTGATATTATGGCCCATATGGCGCCTGAATACATCCAATGCCACGGCGATGAGAGCGTGGATCGCGTCGCCGAAATCACACGGCGTTTCAAAGTTAAAACCATCAAGGCCATCCCCGTTTCAACACCCGCAGATATGATTAGCGCCGAAAACTATTCCGGCGCGGCTGATTTCATTCTCTATGATGCCAAACCACCAAAAGGTGAGGACATACGCGGCGGGCACGGATTGTCCTTTGACTGGAGCATTCTAACCCAATCACCCTTACCGAAAATTTGGGCACTTGCAGGAGGCCTAACACCGACAAACGCAGCAAATGCGGTGCGACGAACAAAAGCGCCAATCCTCGATGTTAGCTCTGGTGTTGAAGCCAGTGCGGGCGTAAAAGACGCGCTTAAAATTCAAGCCTTTATGAAAGCTACCAAAGGAAAATAGTGCAAATGGGTAAAGCCGAAAACATCACAACTCCAGACGAGAACGGACGCTTTGGCGATTTTGGCGGGCGCTACGTCGCCGAAACGCTCATGCCGCCTATCTTGGAGCTCGAGAAAGCCTATGAAGAGGCCAGGGCTGACCCGAGCTTCCAAGCTGAACTAGATGATTTCTTCAATCATTATGTTGGGCGTCCCAGCCCGCTTTATTTCGCTGAGCGGCTGACAGAATTCGCGGATGGAGCTAAGATCTATTTCAAGCGCGATGAGCTCAACCACAC
>CAYYMI010000070.1:0-11287 GCA_964472905.1 uncultured Hellea sp.
TTTTATCGACGGGCTGTATGCGCCAACCGCGCCCGCCTTCATATAATATGCCCAGATATTTAGACGGGCCTGCGCCAAGTTTTTTCAGGACTTGCGCAATGATGAGATCATCTTTTTTCTTAATCCGGCAGAGCGCGCGTCCGCCCACACCAAGCGTCGCGTCGGCATGGCCTCGCGCCTTTTTAGAGGTCGTGCCTTCGCGCACGATAACTTTGGGCGCGGGACCGTCTTGTTTCCAGCTCTCTGGCTCGCCGATCATATCGCCATGGGTGTCCAGCCCCGTCACGCGGATAACCATCACGCCGGGTAGGTCGTCAGCTTCGCGAAAGGTTTTCTTTTTGGATTTTAAAAGCCGCCCCTCATCGACAAGCTCGCGTAAGAGCGCTCGCAGCACACGGCGATCATCGCCCTTCACGCCAAGGTGACGCGCCAGAGCTTTATTATCAAAGCGGTCAGGCTGGCCACTAATAGCCTTTAGAATCGCGGATTTATCAATCATAAAGTTTGTCTATCATGATTTTTGTGAATAGTCTGAAGAACAATTTTTGGATAAACAAAACTATGTCACTAAATATATCTGAGATTATAGCTCATATACTCAAAGAATTTGAGGGTGTGGCGGCTGTTGAAACATGGGGAGAGACTAGCTTCTTTTATAATCCGAGTAAGCTTCTTCCTCGAGGTACTTATTTTTGCACTTTGAAACAGAAGGATGGAGAAAATGATAAGGGCTCTAATCTTAATCGTCAGAAGGTGTATCGTTTTAATTTTGGTTTACCCACGAAATCATTTGTTAAGACATTTGGAGAAAAGCCTAAACGTCCTGCTAAGGGACAAATCATTGAGGGGCCGTGGGACTTTACAGCTTTGAACACGCTTATGCCTCACCCTATATATGGTTGGATGGGATGGGTCGCTATTCTAAATCCCTCGGAGCAATTATTCAGTGAAATTCAGCCCCTTCTTAGATTAGCTTATGAGAAGGCTAAAAATGGATTCGAGAAACGGATTTAAATATCCTTCTGTCCCTTTGTTAGCCAATAACCTTTCCTTAAGCCTCAGGCTTAACCGTTTTTTTCTTAGCAGCAGGTTTCTTTATCGTAGCTGTTTTCTTTTTGGCTGGCTTTTTCTTTGCTGCTTTTTTCTTAGCGGGTTTTTTCTTTTTCGCTTCTTTCGCCGCGATATACTCTAGTGCCATCTCCATGGTTACGTCTTTGGGTTCTGTGCCTTTGGGGATAGTCGCGTTGACTTTTTCATATTTGACGTAAGGGCCGTAGCGACCTTCCATGACTTGAACGGGCTTTTCCGTCTTGGGGTGTTTGCCAAGATCTTTGACAACTTTGCCGCCGCGTGAGCGGCCCGGATTGGCGCGCTTCTCCGCGAGCATATCGACGGCCATATTCATGCCGAGGGTAAACATTTCCTCTGGGTCTTTAATCGAGACATAAGTCGTGTTGTGTTTCAGGTAGGGCCCGAAACGTCCAAGCGCCGTAATAACTTGATTGCCATCTTCGGGATGTTGGCCGATTTTACGGGGTAGGTTAATCAGGCGCAGACCTTTTTCGAGGTCCATCAAGTCATAAGGCCATGTTTTGGGCAGGCCTGTGCGCTTGGGCTTTTTCTCGGTTTCCATTTCCACATAAGGGCCGAAGCGTCCTGTTTTCAGGACGATATCTTTGCCTGTCTCTGGATGTTGGCCCAGGATTTTATCTTCGGCTTGGGCATTACCATCATCACCGCCAAAGGGACGGGTGAATTTGCAATCAGAATAGTTCGAGCAGCCTACAAAGGCGCCAAATTTACCAAGCTTAAGCGAGAGTATCCCGTCTTCGCAGCTTGTGCATTTGCGCGGGTCAGAGCCATCTTCTTTATTTGGGAAGACTTGCGGACGTAGCGCGTCATTGAGAGCGTCGAGCACATTGGTAATGCGAAGCTCTTTAGTCTCGTCAATCGAGGCCGAAAACTCATTCCAGAAATCATTGAGCAGTTTTTTCCACGCCAGATCGCCAGCGGAAACCAAATCAAGACGCTCTTCGAGTTGGGCTGTGTAGTTATACTGCACATATTTATTGAAAAAGTTCTCGAGGAATGCCGTGAGCAAACGGCCTTTATCGGACGGCGTAAAGCGGCGCTTGTCGAGTTCAACATAGGCGCGATCTTGGAGAACTTTCAGGATAGAGGCGTAAGTTGATGGGCGGCCAATGCCAAGCTCTTCCATGCGCTTGACGAGGCTAGCTTCAGAATAGCGCGGCGGCGGTTGCGTGAAATGCTGCTCGGCGTTGACGTCTTTGGCTTCAATCTTGTCACCTTCAACAACAGGGGCGAGGGTTGCGTTTTTCTCTTCTTCACCGTCCGCGGTTTTGGGTTTTGTTTCCTCATAGAGTTTCAGGAAGCCGTCAAAGCGAATGACTTGTCCGCTGGCGCGTAGGCCAACGGTGTTTTTCTTATCCGCCATTTCAATGGTTGTGCGTTCAAGCTTAGCGGAGGCCATTTGCGAGGCCATGGCGCGCTTCCAGATCAGATCATAAAGCTTCTTCATGTCACCCGTAAGTTTTAGGCTCGAAGGCGTGCGTGAGAAACTTGTCGGGCGGATGGCTTCATGGGCCTCTTGGGCGTTTTTCGCTTTGGATTTATATTCACGGTGCTGACCGGGCAGATATTCATCGCCAAATTCGGAGCCGATGGTGGCCCGGCAATCACTAATCGCTTCACCGATCATTGAAATACCGTCCGTTCGCATATAGGTAATGAGACCCGTCGTCTCGCCGCCAATATCAACGCCTTCATAAAGCATCTGCGCGGTGCGCATGGTTTGGGTCGCCGAGAACCCTAATTTGCGCGAGGCCTCTTGCTGCATGGTCGATGTCATGAAGGGTGCTTGGGGATTACGGGTGAGCGGTTTAGCGACAACGCTGATCACAGATAGGCTCGCCGCATTTACAGCGGCCTTAGCGGCCATGGCATCTCTTTCATTGCCAAGCGAGAACTTATCGAGCTTTTTACCGTCTAATGAAACTAATCGCGCGGGGAAGTCTGCGCCTTTGGTATTTTTAATCTTGGCATCCAATGACCAATATTCTTGGTTTTTGAAATTTTCAATTTCTGTCTCGCGCTCACATATGAGGCGTAGAGCGACAGATTGGACACGGCCAGCGGAGCGCGCGCCGGGCAGCTTTCGCCACAAGACAGGGGAGAGCGTAAAGCCGACAAGGTAATCAAGGGCGCGGCGCGCCAGATAGGCTTCAACCAACTCCATATCGATTTGGCGGGGATTGGCAATCGCGTCTGTGACAGATTTTTTTGTAATGGCGTTGAAGACAACACGTTCGATTTCTTTGTCTTTAAGATTGTTCTTCTTCTTTTTGGACAGAACATCGAGGAGGTGCCAAGAAATAGCTTCACCTTCTCTATCCGGGTCGGTTGCGAGAATGAGTTTGTCTGAGTTTTGAAGGGCGGTCTCTATATCTTTGACGCGTTTCTTGGATTTGGTGTCGACAGCCCACGACATTTCAAAATCATTTTCAGGATCAACTGAACCATTTTTACTCGGGAGGTCGCGGATGTGTCCGAAGCTTGCGAGGACTTTATAGTCTTTGCCGAGGTATTTTTCGATGGTCTTGGCTTTAGCCGGAGACTCAACGATAACAAGATTCATGCCCATGGGTAGCCCAATATTATTGCGCCAGCGGTCCAAGAGTGGGCGGCTGGCGGGTTTTAAAGAGCGCTCATTTGGCTGGTTGCCTTTGGATTGTCAACCACTGGCCTCACTCTGGGCGAATTTGTTCATAAAGCTTTACAAACGATTAAAATATAAATATACACTCAATAAGTGTATTATAGAAAAATGAGTAGGGCACAATCATGACAACTAAAAGTCAAACATCAAAAACGGTCAAAGGAACTTTATCAGAGACAGGAGTTCCATCGCCAGACATGGTTCAGGATTACATCGCTTGTATGTTACGAGAACTTTCCGAGATGGCGCAAACATCTGGATTGCTGCATGTTTCGTCATTATTACAGGTGTCTTTATTAGCGGTGAGAACAAATTCTAATATGGCGGATTAGGTTTGGGCTAAATGGTTGTCACGAAATCATCACGGCTAGTTTCATTGTAAGTGTTCATGGGATTGGCTTTAAGGGATTTATCTCTTCCTCCCCTTAAGAGATCACATTCAAAATATCCCACCCTTGGTATTTTGACAAACCTCCAGCAGGATTGGTCCTCCCCTTCAAACCAATCATGCTTTTCTTTTCTAAACTAGCTGGATACGGCGCAATATTCTGAATAGCTGGGACTAACCTCTTATCTGTTTGAGATAGCTGATGGAGGTTTTTGGTCGTCGGGATTAGGACGAATATAGATCCTATGTCCTCCTAAGTCGAAAGCGACTGTTGAAGGCGTAAACATACTCGCGCCTGCAATCATCATAGGTTGGTCCACTGGTGCAACGGCTGCCAAGCTATTTAGCCCAAGAACCGTGACAGGAATGGACGGCCAATAATGATTGCCTAGGGCGAGATCGTAGAACGTTGTACTCATTTCCAACGAGGTTTCATCTAGTGCGCCTTGTAATTTGCCTTCATCACGTAGGTTACGTTGAAGCCGGTCAATATTTTCATCGAGAGCCGCTAACTGCCAATTTATGAAATTTAGATTGGCTCCTGTGTCGATGAGGACGGGTATATCTTTTTTATCAAGATTGATGTGCGTAAAGTATAATCCTGAATGTGAGAAAGATCTGGTTTGGCTTTTCAGCGGGATTTTTCGCCAACCAGAAAATGATTTAGGATGAACGTAGCTACTAGGTACAATAGTAGCGATCATGGTGTCTTTATTAAATAGAGCCGTATAGCCACCCAAAATATCAGCCCCAAGAAGGCCCGTAGCTTCGTCGGTGATGTCAGGCGTGTCTAGCACAGCAATATGGTCTAATCTAAAGAGTTCGGAGCCTATCTGAAGTTCGGCATCTTTAATAATTGGGCGTTTCCCGATCGACACCAATCCCCTGACGAGAACTGACTGGTTCATCGGAGCAATCTGCATGGTGTCGGTATATTTATCATAGATGGCCGAAACGGTTGCGCCTGTATCAATGACAAAAGGCCGAGGTGGCCCGTTATTGACGGCAATATCTAAAATGAAACGTCCAGACGAAGACAGGCGATAAGGAACCGAAATGGCTTGGGGTAGGGTTTCAATATTAGCGGTCGGTGCGGCTTGCTTTGTTGCGCAAGCTGTGAGCCATACTGCGCAAAGAGTTATCAGCCATAAGCAAAAGACATGCCTTAAGATCATATAGTTTTGGCTCATACGTCGTCAGTCGAAATTTGGATTAAGGGCAATACGCCCATCGGGCTCGACCAGGGCGTCGCCAGAGAGCTCCATTTCCAGCATGGCGGCTGTCGCGATAGCGGTGGTGAAACCGGATTGTCTTATGATTTCATCGCGCGGCGTGGGGGTGGGAGATAACAGGCTTTCAATAGCGGTTTTGGCCTCGTTAATATCGTCTTGAGCATTATCCCAATTAAACGCGGGCTCATTATAGCTCTCGCCGGTTTCCATTATTTGGGGCGGTCTGACATTTTCAAGACAGGCGATAATGTCGTCCACATTCTCAATCAGGGCCGCGCCTTGTTGGATGAGGCGGTTGCATCCCTTTGTGCGCGGGTCGAGGGGGGAGCCGGGCGCGGCCATAACTTCGCGGTTTTGCTCCAGCGCGTAACGCGCGGTAATCAGAGTGCCCGAGCGTTCTGCCGCTTCAATAACGACAACACCCATCGACAGGCCAGAGATGATACGGTTACGGCGCGGGAAATCTCGAGCTGTGGCGCGATAACCTAATGGGCTTTCAGAAATAAGCGCGCCTTGCTCGGCCATGGCTTGATAGAGCTCTGTATTTTGGCGTGGATAGATATGGTCAACACCGCCGCCAAGCACCGCCGCTGTGCCAGTGGGCAGGGCCGCGTGATGTGCGCTTGCATCTATGCCGCGCGCCAGGCCAGACACAACCGTATAGCCTGCCTCGCCAAGCTGTCCCGATATTTGGCGGGCAAAGCGTTGTCCTATGGCAGATGAATTGCGCGAGCCGACAATCGCGATGCAGGGTTCATGTAAAATATCGGAATTGCCCAGTAAGCTAATGAGAGGCGGGCAGGGGTCAACGGCACGCAGGTAATGCGGATAATCTGGCTCGCAGGCCGCCAATATTTGAACGCCCATTTGCTCGGATTGTTCCATCTCGGCTTCAATGGCTTCAACGGGGGGGATATCGCCGGCCTTGCGGCGCATAATATCAGGGAGAGCATCGAGAGCTGCACCCGCGGTTTTATAACGGGCCAAGAGATCGCGAAAGGCGACGGGTCCCACACGCGGCGTTCGAGACAGGCGCAGCCAATTGCGCTTTTCCGCGAAAGAAAGCGCCCTTATCTGCACTAAGACGTCTTACCGATTTTGGACTCAGTCCCTTTTAAGATACGGCCAATATTCTCGCGGTGCCTGATATATATAACGGCGCTCATAACGGCGGCCATCATCGCGGCGGGAAGATTGCCCATCATGAAAGCAATGATCGGTGTTAGCCCCGCTGCCGCCAAAGCTGAAAGCGATGAAATTCGTGTCAGGAAGGCACAGGCGATCCAAATGGCGCCGGCAATTAATGCAATGGGCCACGCGACGGCAAAGAGGCAGCCGTAAAATGTGGCGACGCCTTTGCCGCCCTTAAAGCCGAGCCAGACGGGAAAGCAGTGTCCAATCAGCGCCGCAGCGCCCGCGAAAAAGCCAATAGGCGTTCCAAAAAAATAATTAAAAATAAGCGCGGCGATGCCGGCTTTACCAGCGTCCAATATTAGAGTCAGAAACGCCAAGTCTTTACGTCCGGTCCGTAGCACATTTGTCGCGCCGATATTACCGGACCCAATATCGCGAATATCCCCCTGACCGCTTGCTCGCGCAATTAAAAGTCCAAAGGGGATAGAGCCTAAAAGATATCCGCCCAGAATTGCGTATAATATCGGCATAGAAAACATAAGGGGAACATGGCGGAAGTACGAGGGAGAGTCTAGTTGTTATTTTTTATCATCTCATGAAACCAGCCTATCGGATCCTCCGCGCCTGCGCCTTTGGCGAGCGGGCCGCGTTCAGAAGTTTGAATGAATTGTCATCCTCTTGAAACCTTCTCCGTGACAAATCTTAAATTGCTCATTAGTCTGCCTTCAAAACAAATCTAAGGGATCTTATGAGTGAGCCATCGAAATCTTATCCAGTACCGAAACATTTTGCGACATGGTCTAATCTTAACCCCGTCTCATATGCGTCCATGTATGCCGCCTCCATTGAAGACCCTGAAAGTTTCTGGGGAGAGCAAGGCCAGCGCCTTGACTGGGTGAAGCCTTATACAAAGGTCAAAAATGTAAGTTGGGATAAATCGAACCTGTCCGTCAAATGGTATGAAGACGGAGTTTTAAATGTGAGCGCCAATTGTCTCGACCGTCATTTAAAAACACAGGGCGATAAAGCCGCCATAATCTGGGAAGGCGATAGCCCGGACGTGTCGAAGACGCTGAGCTATAAAGAGCTCCATCGTGAGGTTTGCCGCTTTGCTAATGTGATGAAAGCAAACGGCGTTCAAAAAGGGGACCGCGTCACCATTTATATGCCGATGATTTTAGAAGCGTCCTTTGCCATGCTCGCCTGCGCACGTATCGGCGCAGTGCATAGTGTTGTCTTTGGCGGCTTTAGTCCTGACGCATTGGCGGGGCGGATAATTGATTGTGATAGTACTTTTGTTATTACCGCCGATGAAGGTCTGCGCGGGACTAAGAAAGTTCCGCTGAAAGAAAATTGCGATGCGGCTTGTGACATTGCGGCCAAAGCGGGCGCGCCCGTGAAAACTGTGCTGACCGTGCGCCATACCCGGGGTAATGTGAGCATGACATCGGGGCGCGATATTTGGCTCGATGAAGCCCTGAAAAATGTCTCTGATGACTGTCCCCCCGAGCCAATGAACGCGGAAGATCCGCTCTTTATTCTTTATACCTCTGGCTCGACGGGCAAACCCAAAGGCGTGCTGCACACCACGGGCGGCTATCTGGTTTGGGCTTCGATGACCCATGAATATGTTTTCGATTTGAAAGAGGATGATATCTATTGGTGCGGGGCCGATATTGGCTGGGTGACAGGGCACACATATATAATCTATGGCCCGCTTGCCAATGGCGCGACAACGGTGATGTTTGAAGGCGTGCCGACCTATCCTGATGCGTCGCGGTTCTGGAACGTGGTGGATAAGCATAAAGTCACGCTATTCTATACGGCGCCTACAGCAATCCGCGCGCTTATGCGTGAGGGGGAGAGCTTTGTAAAAGCGACTGACCGCTCGACCTTGCGGCTTCTTGGAACAGTGGGGGAGCCGATTAACCCCGAAGCGTGGGAGTGGTATTTCCATGTTGTGGGTGAGGGGCGTTGTCCGATTGTTGATACATGGTGGCAGACCGAAACAGGCGGGGCGATGATTGTCCCGCTACCGGGAACAACGCCGATGAAGCCGGGCGCGGGTAGCCATCCCTTCTTTGGGATAGAGCCAGCTTTGGTTGACGCCGATGGCAAAGAGCTATCGGGCGAGGCCGAAGGCAATCTGATTATCAAAGGCTCTTGGCCCGGTCAGATGCGCACGGTTTACGGCGATCATCAGCGCTTTATTGATACTTATTTCTCCGCCTATACCGGTAACTATTTTACGGGCGATGGCTGCAAGCGCGATAAGGATGGGTTTTACTGGATTACGGGCCGCGTTGATGATGTGATTAATGTATCGGGTCACCGTATGGGGACCGCCGAGGTCGAGGCCGCGCTCGGCTCTCACGACGCCGTGGCCGAATCCGCAGTGGTCGGCTACCCGCATGATATTAAAGGCCAAGGGATTTACGCCTATGTCACCTGTATTGCGGGCACAGATATTACAGACGCGCTTAAGGCGGATTTGGTCAAACATGTGCGCAAAGAGATTGGTCCGATAGCCGCGCCAGACTTAATTCAATTCGCGCCGGGTCTGCCCAAGACCCGTTCAGGCAAAATCATGCGGCGTATCCTGCGCAAAATCGCCGAGGACAGCTTTGATAATCTAGGCGATATTTCGACCCTTGCCGAACCGGAAGTCGTGGATGATTTGATCGAGAACAGGATGAATCGAAGTTAGCTTTCTATCTTCCGCCATTCCCGCATTTAATGCTGAAATTTATTGAGAAATTTTCCAAGTCGAGTGATGAAGCTTAGAGAGCGTTAGTTTTTGGACTTAAGCATGAAAACGGAACAGGCTCCTACCATTGCACCAAGGATCGTAGATAATTGAATTTGTGACAAATTTCCTAAAAAACCCTTATCATGAAGGTGTCCAACGATTACCCCAAACAAGATTGCTGAGACCGACGCAAATATAAGACTTTTTTTGTATATTTTGAGAACATATTTTACTGTTAATTATGCATAATAATTTCTACGAGTCACTCCCCCGCCTACGTTTATTCACACGCCGTTTCTTGCGGCGTTCTTCGCGGATTTTGATGAGTGGGGGCATACGGGCGGGGAGCTCGGCGAGAATGGCTTGGCGCTCTTCGTCTGATTTCATCGTCCAATAAGAAATTTCCTCTTGGGTACGCCCGCACCCAAAACACAAACCGCTCTCTCGCTCCATAGAACAGACAAGCTGGCACGGGCTGTCAGCGGGTTCGAGCTCTAGATCACTTGTATCATCAGACATATGGGGCTTCCTGTTAAGTTTCACATATTGGATTATATATCACTGATATCAAGTCATATGGTCGTGACTATGCTGCCAATAAAATATTACTTTCCTTGATATATTTCATTAGACAGGCTTAAGTAAATATATATAAAGAAATTCTTATATTCTAATATGGTGTGTCACTATGAGCGATCAAGATCAAGACGAAATAATCTTGAAGGACTTAAATGATGATGATCTCGTCCAGCAAATGCAGGATGATCTTTATGACGGGATGATTCCAGAGGTGACCGAAGGCACGCAAATTCTGCTCGACCGCGGCTGGGACGCTAATACCGTTTTAAATAATGCCTTGGTTGAGGGTATGAAATTTGTCGGCGATGATTTTCGCGATGGAATTTTATTCGTGCCCGAAGTCCTCCAAGCCGCCAATGCGATGAAAGGCGGGATGGCTCTTTTGCGTCCGATTTTGGCCGCGTCTGACAATAAAATATCGACGGGGAAAGTTGTGATTGGGACGGTCAAAGGCGATATTCATGATATCGGCAAAAACCTTGTCGCCATGATGCTCGAAGGCGCCGGATTTGAAGTTTTTAATCTCGGCATCAATACATCTTGGGATGAATTTCATGAAGCCATAGATAAGCATGAGCCTGATATTCTTGGCATGTCCGCGCTTTTAACCACAACCATGCCTTATATGGGCGTTGTGATTGAAGAAATGGAAAAGAATAATCTTCGCAAAGAGATTGCGATTATGGTGGGCGGCGCGCCGCTCAACCAAGAATTTGCAGATGCGATTAAGGCCGATGAATTTGGCCGTGACGCCGCGATCAGCGCCGAACTTGCCAAAGTGCTCGTCGGCAGAAATAGCTAAGGAAAGATTATGGCCCGTACGATATTAGCGTCCCCGACCCAAGAGGTTGTTATTGGGTTTGATGAGCCTTTCGTGATGATTGGCGAGAGGATTAACCCGACAGGGCGTAAGCTGTTCTCTAAGGAGCTTAAGGAAGGCAATTACTGGCGGGTTAAGAAAGAAGCGCTCAAACAAGTCGAAGCGGGCGCGCAGGTCCTTGATGTCAATGTTGGTGTGCCTTTGGCTGATGAAGCCAAGATCATGTCTGAGGTTATACCTCTTATACAAAGCCTGACAGATGTGCCGCTCTGTATTGATAGTTCAATCATAGAAGCCCTCGAATCTGGCTTGTCTGTCTATAAGGGCCGCGCCTTGGTGAACTCTACAACGGCAGAGGAAGAGGTCATGGAAAGGGTTTTACCACTTGTGGCCAAACATGATTGCGCAGTCGTCGCGATCTCCAATGATGATACGGGCATATCCGAAGACCCTGATGTGCGCTTTGAAGTGGCCAAGCGTATTGTGAACCGCGCCTCGGATTACGGCATTAAGCCCGAGGACGTTGTTGTTGATCCCCTCGTTATGCCTGTCGGGGCGATTAATAGTGCGGGTAAAGATGTGTTCCGCTTACTCCACCGTCTTCGCAATGAGCTTGGCGTTAATACGACCTGCGGGGCGTCTAATGTCG
>CAYYMI010000071.1:0-11117 GCA_964472905.1 uncultured Hellea sp.
CTTTAGCCCCGTGCATAAAATGATGCTCGTCGAGATTATCAAAGGCGAGAAGACATCGGATTACGCGATTTCCCGCGCGATAGATTTTGTCACCAAGATACGCAAAGTTCCGATTGTTGTCGAAGACACGCGCGGCTTCTACGCCAATCGCTGCGTCATGCGTTATATCCAAGAGGGTTACAATATGCTCTCCGAAGGTGTGAAGCCAGCCTTGATTGAAAATGGCGGTAAGATGGCGGGCATGCCCGTGGGTCCTCTTTCGCTACAAGACGAAGTTGCGATTGATCTGGCTTATAAAGTTATGCTGCAAACCAAGCATGATTTGGGCAGCCAATATGTTGAAGGCAAAGGTGATGTTATCATTGATAAAATGTATAATGCCGAGCGCTATGGCCGCAAAAACGGTAAAGGCTTTTATGTCTATGAGGGGCGTGAAAAGCATCTCTGGCCAGAGCTCGGACAATTTGCGCTGAACGGTCTTCAGGACCCACAGCCCAATGTCAAAGATGTCAAAGACCGCCTCCTATATGCTCAAGCGATTGAAGCGGCGCGAACAATGGCAGAAGGCATTATCCATGACCCGCGTGAAGCTGACCTTGGGTCTATCTTTGGCTGGGGCTTCGCGCCTTTCACAGGCGGCGCGATTAGTTTTATTGATACGATTGGAGCGAAGACATTCGTGGTCCGCGCGGATGAATTATTGGAGGCCTATGGCCCGCAATTCGAAGTGCCTAAACTGCTGCGCGAAATGGCAAAGTCTGGTGAGACATTTTACGGCAAATTTGGCCGTAAAAAAGACGGCGGGACTTACACCAAGTCTGCTCTTACAAAGATGCTAGAAAAAGATGTCGTCGCTCTGGCCATTAAAATGGGCATAGAGGCCTCTGTTGATGATCTTAAAAAAGAGACCATTGATAAAATTTTAGCAAAACAGGCTTGATTACAAAATGATATCCTTCTCCCCAAAGGAGAAGGGCTAATTGGAGAGAGAATTAGAATGTCAAATGTTACAACAACAATCAAAGATGGCGCGGCTGTCATTGCTATGGATGACGGCAAGGCCAACGCACTGGGCGCGCAAATGTGGGTCGATCTGAACGCAGCTTTGGATGAGGCCGAAGCGGCTGACGGGATTGTTGTTTTAACGGGTCGAGAGGGCATGATGTCTGGCGGTTTTGACCTCAAAGAAATGGGCAGCGGTCCTCAAGACGCGCTTGAGCTTACCTCTAAAGGGTCTAAATTTGCACGCCGCCTTATGGCGTTCCCAAGACCTGTTATCATGGCCGCGCCGGGTCACACGATTGCCATGGGTGCCTTTCTCGCGCTGGCCTGTGATTATTCCATGATTAAAGACGGCGATTTCAAGGTCGGCCTGAATGAAACCCTCATCGGCATGACTATGCATAATTTTGGTATTGAGATGGGACGGTATCATCTCTCCAAAGCCTATTTTAACCGCTGCGTCATTAATGGTGAAATCTTTAGTCCCAAAGGCGCGATGCATGCAGGTTATTTCGACCGCGTTGTCCCCGCCGAGCAATGGCCTATGGCTATACCCATGGCCGCGCAAATGTTCGGACAGGTTAATCCCAAAGCCTTCCGCGAGACCAAATTACGCTCACGTAAAGAGATTTTCGCTATCCTAGACCAAGCGATAGAAGACGATCTCGATCCCGCCAAAGTCCATGCGATGTAATTATGAATGACCCGTATCAAACGATAGAGTTTAAACAAGACGGTCGGGTTGCCCTTATAACCCTAAACCGCCCCAAAGCTGCTAACGGGCTGAATGAACAACTTGCCAGCGATTTAAAAAACGCCGCAAAATTTTGCGATACAAACGATGATATTCGCGCCGTCGTGTTAACAGGCAATGGCCGTTTTTTTTGCGCGGGTGGTGACATTAAAGAGATGGCCTCACATGGCGATGATGTCGGACCTGCGATTAAACGGCTAGCGGATGATTTACATCTGGCTATTTCTACATTTTCACGCATGGAAAAACCGATCATAACGGCCCTAAATGGCATGGCTGCTGGGGCGGGGTTTAGTCTCGCAATTGCCAGTGACATTGTTATTGCTTCCGAAGCGGCTGGATTTACCATGGCTTATACAAAAGCGGGATTAAGTCCCGATGGTAGCTCTTCTTACTTTTTGCCCCGATTAGTTGGATTAAGACGTGCTCAGGACTTGATGCTCACAAACCGTAAGTTATCCGTTCAAGAGGCTTATGAATGGGGGCTTGTGACACGTCTTGTGCCTGCCGATGAGTTGATGATTAGCTCCATGAAATTGGCGCATGATTTAGCGTTAGGATCGAAAGGTGCGAATGCTGCCGTAAAAAAACTCTTGCTTACCAGCTTCAATAATTCGCTTGAAACTCAAATGGAAATTGAAGGGCGAGAAATTTCTACACGCGCGGCTTCCCCCGATGGCCGTGAGGGTATCGCAGCTTTTGTCGAAAAACGCCCGCCTAATTTTTCGTAAATGAGTAAATCTCCACCTCCAACCCGCAAATTTTATGACTTGCGTGATGGCCGTATCTCGGCGGTTCATTTTGGAGATATGTCTTCTGCGCCGCGCATCGTTATGCTCAACGCCAATGGGTTTAATGGGTATAGTTATAAAACGATTTTAGAGCCTTTAGGCGTTCATGCCATTGCGCTGGATATGCGGGGACATGGGATGAGCGAGCTACCAACGGATATCAACGCGCTTAAAAATTGGCATATTTTCCGCGATGATATCACAGAGTTTTTCCAGCGCTATATCGACGCCCCTGTGGTGCTAGCCGGCCATAGTTATGGCGCGGTGACGGGTATTTTGGCGATGCCGCAGATTAAAGATAAGGTGAACGGTTATGTCGGCTTTGACCCTGTGATGATCCCTTGGATTTTTCGGCAAATATCAAAACTACCGGGCGGTACGTCCTATATGAAAAAACGTATTCCTATTGCGCGTAAGGCAGGCCGCCGTAAATCAAAATTTGAGAGCCATGAGGCCGCCTTTGAACGTTATAAAAATCGCGGCGCTTTTCGCGGCTTTACCGATGAAGCCTTACGGGACTATCTCAGGGGGGGATTGAAAACGGATAGGGACAGCGTAAAGCTCGCCTGCGATCCGCTTTGGGAACAAGCCATCTTCGCCGCCCAAGGTCATAATGTATTTACAGCTGCTAAAGCGCTCCCAAGGGATAATGCTCATATGACCTTTGCGGGTAAGCATGGCGCGGTGAGTTTTAAGTCTGGCCGTCGATATATGGGAAATATTATCGGCCAGGAGAATGTGGTTTATGATAAAGAGCGTGCCCATATGTTTCCCATGCATGATCCTGATTATGCGGTAAGACGGTTGGGGGAGGTTCTAAGCCGTTAAACCTGTAATGATATTTTTCTGAAGAATGGCAACTTGAGCTTCAGTCGCTTTAATTAATTTGCGCGCTTTTAAATCAAATAAACATCCATCGCCAATCATGGAAAAAATATTTTCGCCTGTCACAACATCGGTGATGTTATGGATAAGCGTGCGGGTATAGCTATTGCCGTCAGCGACGCCCGAGTAAAAACGGTAGCCATCCCCGGCTTCGGTGCGGCGATTAAGGAAGACTTGCGCTTCGAGGAGTGCGCCCGATTTTCCGCTCTTGCGATAATCTGCGTCAAGAAATTCTGGATAACCATCCGTCACATGCGCAACCGTTTCTGTTGTACGCCCCATGCAGCCTTGTGGCGTCAGGCTTCCGTCTAGGCCCATTTCATGGGATAGAAAAACACCCGTTCCGATAAGCTTTACGCCAAGTTCTATTAATTGAGCTTCAGTCGGCGCTTTGGGTTTTGTCTCATATGATAAATTACGCGGCTTAGAGGGTTGAGGCTGCTCAATTATAAAGGGGATAACCGCCTCGCGTAGCCGCTTGTTCCAAGGAAAGGCGTTTTTTGTGCGCAGCGATATATGCTCAACTGTCTCGACAATCGTGGCGGCCAAACGTTTATCGAAATGATACATCATATGACAAAGCCTGAGCTCAGCCTCCCCAATGTCTAAAAGCCCTGTTTCTATGTAAAGCGGATTATCAGGCCGAGCTTCGGCGAGATATTTAATATGGAGATTTTTGACACTGACGGTTGAATAGGCATCAGGTTTAAAGGCTTCAGAGAGGCCTAGCTGTATGAAAAACATTTGCCGCGCTTGATGCACCTTTGTCATGTAATGGCGCATATTGAGGTGGCCAAGACCGTCACATTCCCACGCGCTACATTCGCCCACCCATGTTTTGACAAAATCCCCCATGTAAAGTTAGGCTGCGCATTTCCCGCACGTGCCGTAATGCTCAATCACAGACCGGGCGATCTGAAACCCATCGGGCTTGCAATCACCATGATCATGGGCATGACGCTCTTCGACATTGTCGCAATTTTCACAAATGAAGAATTCGGCGAGGTGAGAACCGTGATCATGGTCACAAGCAATAAAGGCATTAAGTGCCTCCACGCGGTGAACAAGGCCGTGACGCGAGAGAAAGTCAAGGGCGCGGTAAACTGTAGGCGGTTTGGGGGAGCCGAGTTCTGGTTTTAGGCGATCCAGCAAATCATAGGCCTTAATGGCGTTACCATCTTCGATGATTAATTCAAACACATGAGCCCGTAGCGGAGTAAACCGTTCTCCCATGGCTTCGCATATCTTTCGCGCGGCATCGACGCGGTCTTTTGTGGATTGATGGTCGTGGTCATGTTCAGTCATACTTGACCCTAACGCTTTGGTAGGACTTCTCCAATAGAAATCTATCGTCCGTAATCATAGATGAATGACGACTTGAAAGCTGTTGTTAAATTCGTTACAGGGCGCGCAGATTACTAAACCCCTATTTTAGGGTTATATTGAAAGAGGACCATCATGGCCGAAGAAAAAGCTCAAGTTGCCGTTAGCGGTAATGTTATGTTTTACCAAAACCCGCAGCCCTTATCACAAGATAAGCATTCCAAGCACGGCGTTAAGCAGGTTGAGAAACCCTTTGCATTCATGGAAGATCAGCATTTTCTTCCTCTTACAGCGCCAGAATTTGGCGCTGCGGCAGCGTCATACCCTGTTATTTTTGCCGGTGAGGAGCGTACAGCTTTGGCTGTTATGGGTATTCGGTCGGGTGAGAACCTCTTTGTAACTGAAGGCCAATTTGAACAAGATTTCTACATGCCGGCTTTTGCGCGCCGTTATCCTTTCGTACTTGCCTCTGACCAACCAAATGATCGCTTTGTGGTTTGTGTGGACGAATCCGCGGAATGTGTGACAGATAAAGGGCCTCAGCAAAAGTTTTTTGATGGCGGTAATACATCTGCTTTCACACAAGAAGCTTTCCAATTTCTGCAAAATTTCGAGCGTGACCGTCAAGCCACACAACAGATGATTACGACATTTAAAGAGCTTGATCTTTTTGAACAAAAAGAAATGAATTTCCAAGGTCAAAACCCAGATGGGTCACCTGCTGAACGTCAAAAAATTGCCGATTATTTCGCTATTACTGAAGAGCGGTTGAAAGGGCTTGATACCGCTAAGCTTAAAGAGTTCAATGATAATGGTTATCTGGCGGTTGCTCATGCCCATATGGTTTCATTGGGGAATTGGCAGCGCCTTGTGAATATGACGTTGCGCCGCTCAGCGCCTACGCCAGAACCTGCTAAAAAGAAGGCGCCTGCTAAAAAGACAGCTAAAAAGAAAACGTCTCTGAAAAAGAAAAACTAGTAAGCTCCTAGTACAAATTTGAATGAACCCAGCTCTTAGCTGGGTTTTTTTATGACGTTAGAACGATATCGCGCTTGTTTCAATTTCCTGTGAGAGCCGCAAATCGATATTAGATTTGTTATCATTCATGGCTTATAGCGAGATCATGTTGAGAATAATTCTATCAATATGTTTATGGATGCTCGCGCTTCCGAGCTTTGCAAGCCAGTCTATCCCTGTTGATACGGGGAAGGTGAACGCATCGCTGGTAAGCTCGCATGATGTCGTGCCGCCAGGTGGACGCTTTCATATTGCGCTACGCACGGAGCTTGATCCGCATTGGCATACTTATTGGCGTAATCCTGGAGATAGCGGCGAGCCTGTTCATGTCGAATGGAAAGTATCCGAAGGCGTAACAATCGGCGATATTCATTGGCCATTACCGCAAACCCTCGCGACGGGTCCGATTATTAATTATGGGTTTGAAGGCACGCCGCTTTTCCCTGTCGAATTTACTGTACCTGCCACAGCAGAGCCAGGCTCTGTAATGATATTTGACGCGGATTTTTATTATCTAGTTTGTAAAGATGTCTGCATCCCTGAACAGGGCAAGGCGAGCTTGCCGATAAAAGTCGGTAGCGCCGAAATTGATACGCGTTGGGATGGTGAAATTAAAGCTGCTTTGGCCGCAACGCCAAAAGCTGGAAAGATGACGGGCGGCATTAAAAAATCTGGTGATAATGTTATAATCGGAGTTGAAAATATACCTGCTAGCGCCGATTTAAGCGCCGCGCATTTCTTTCCTTACGATCAAGGCGTGCTGGGACATAGCCAAGCTCAAATTGTGAGACTTGGACAACGCGGATTGGAAATATCAACTCAGGCGGAATATTTATGGGATGAAGATTTGCCACAAACATTTTCCGGTGTTTTAGCCTTTACCAAAAATGGCGAGCGCCTTGGCCAAGAGGTGACTCTGAATGTTGGCCAAACGGTTGATATAGGGTTGGCGGCTACGAAGACGGCGAAAAAAGCCACCATTGGCGGCGTGACGCTCTGGACAGCCATTATTGGCGCCTTAATTGGTGGGCTTATTCTCAACCTTATGCCCTGCGTGTTTCCGGTTATTTCAATCAAAGCTTTATCTATTGCGAAAGCTGCCCACGGCGAACGGGCCGCCATTAAGCGCGAAGCCTGGCTTTATACAGCGGGTGTGATTGCGACGTTTCTTTTACTGACCTTTATATTGCTGGCGTTCAAAGCAGGCGGTTCAGAAATTGGTTGGGGCTTTCAGTTGCAATCACCCAAAGTCGTAGGCGTTTTAGCTGTTCTACTTTTTGTCATCGGTTTGAACCTACTCGGCCTGTTTGAATTTGGCACAGGATTGCAAAATACAGGGTCTGAACTGACACAAAAATCCGGCGCGGCCGGGTCATTTTTTACAGGGGCTTTGGCCGTCGTCGTCGCGACGCCATGTACTGCGCCTCTAATGGCGGGCGCAGTGGGTTATGCCTTAGCCTCGCCCGCTTTGATAACCTTGGCAGTCTTTATGGCTTTGGCTATTGGTTTTGCTTTGCCATTTTTACTCATCGCATATGTTCCGGGACTGCTATCCAAGCTTCCTAAACCCGGGCCTTGGATGGAACGGTTTAAGGAAATCCTGGCGTTCCCGATGTTCGCCGCCGCGATTTGGTTAGTTTGGGTCTTAAGCCTACAAGCCGGCGAAGACGGTGTTCTTTATGTTCTGGCGGCTATGCTCGCGGCGGGCTTTGCGATTTGGTGTCTTAAAAGAACAGGCGGTCTGGCAAAAGCTTTTGCTGCCGTGGCTATTTTGGCGGCCATAGCCCTCCCGATATCAACTCACCCCAAACAGGTTAATCTCGCCCATGAGACGGATACATGGTCATCGGCACGGGTAAGTGAACTTCAAGCTGAAGGACGATCTATATTTGTTGATTTTACGGCGGCATGGTGCGTGACGTGTAAGGTCAATGAAAAGGTTGTGCTGGATCAAGAGCGGACAAAAAAGCTCTTCCAAGATACAAATACAGCCTTTTTGATTGCCGATTGGACCAATAAAAATGACGTTATTGCGCAGGAGCTAGCTAAATATGGGCGCGCCGGCGTTCCGCTCTATTTGGTTTATAATCAAAATTCCGTGAGTCCTGAAATTTTACCTCAAGTTTTGACCTATGATGTGATAAGAGACGCCATAGCGGGTAAATAAGCCCGTTAATGAACTTATAAGCTCTCTTAAGCGTAGTAAGAAGAGCATCCCTGTTAAAATAAGAGGACAAACATGACATTTACAAAAATATCTTTAACCGCCGCCGCTATCCTAGCCGTGTCAATTGCGGCCCCAGCCAATGCGAAAATTGCAACGGGTAGCAATGTCTCTGACATGACGGTTACTGACTCAAACGGACAACTGCATAATTTATCAGATTTTGCGGGACAAAAAGTGGTTCTCGAATGGACCAATCACGGCTGTCCTTATGTCGTTAAGCATTACGATACGGGCAATATGCAAAAAACGCAGAAATTAGCGACAGCAGGAGATGATGCTGTTTGGTTGTCTATAGTTTCCAGCGCGCCGGGTAAGCAAGGCTATGTCTCGGGAGAGGAAGCTAATGCTCTAACAACATCACGAAATGCAGCGCCAACAGCAGTTGTTCTCGACCCTTCTGGCACAGCGGGGCGCACATTTAGCGCTAAAACAACACCGCATATGTTCATCATCGATGAAGAGCAAACACTCGTATATCAAGGCGCGATTGATGATAATCGCTCGTCTCGTCTCTCAAGCGTTGCGGGAGCCAAAAATTATGTCATGGCTGCGCTAGATGATCTTAATTCTGGCGTGGAAGTTGCAGTCTCTGATACAGCGCCATATGGCTGCTCAGTCAAATACGGTTCATAATTCCCCCCACAATGGATTATGTCCCTTAGGGAACCCCGCTATTTATAGCGGGGTTTTTTATTGCGATAATACGGTTGCGGCTTAAAACAGCTTTCGAATCCCTGACTCCGAGAGCTTTATGACTGACCGCGCCGCGCATTACCAAAAACTTGAAAATCTAGTGACCAAGGCAGTTGGCATTGCTGATTTATTCAAAACTGAGCCCAATCGTTTAGAGCGTTTTGTCCTGCGTGAAGGGCCTTTGCGGGCTGATTTCTCAAAACAGGCGATCTCTGAAAACGCGCTGGACGCTTTGCTGGGTTTCGCGGCGCGTTGTGATCTTGAGGAGTGGCGCGCCAAGTTATTCTCAGGCGAAAAAGTCAACACTTCCGAAGACCGTGCGGTTTTACATATGGCGCTGCGCGGCGTTGGCGGGAGCAAAGCCCATCAAAAACAGGTCGCGGATATGCGCAAAGTCATGGCCAAATTTTCTAATAAAATTCGCAAAGACGGAAAGTTTAAAAACATTGTCCATATCGGTATTGGCGGTTCTGACCTTGGCCCGCGCTTAGTCGCCGATGGTTTCGAGGCCAGCGCTGAGCAAAGTTTGAACTTACGCTTTGCCGAAAACGTCGATGGGGCTTCGGTCAATGACGCGACCCGCGGGCTTAAGCCCAAAGACACGCTCGCCATTGTTGTCTCTAAATCTTTCGGCACCCAAGAAACAAAAATGAACGGGCAGGCGGTCCGCGCATGGTTGGGAAAATCGGCAGCGACTAATATGATTGCTGTAACCGCGAACCGAGAGGGCGCGCAAGAGTTTGGGATAGCCGCAGATAAAATATTTGATTTCTGGGACTGGGTTGGCGGGCGTTACTCCGTCTGGTCCGCTGTCGGTCTATCCTTGCAAATCGCCTACGGGCCCAAAGTTTTTGATGAATTCCTCAAAGGCGCGGCCAAAATGGATATGCATTTTCGCGATCAACCCTTGCAAGAAAACCTACCCGTCATGATGGCGCTGACGGGGATATGGAACCGTAATGTGCTTGGCTATAGCTCACAGGCGGTTATTCCTTATTCCAGACGGATAAGAAAATTGGCCGCTTTCCTCCAGCAGCTTGAAATGGAAAGTAACGGTAAAAGCATCACGCGAGACGGAAAATCGGCTGGCATGACCTGTCCGATTATCTGGGGCGATGAAGGCACCAATGGACAGCATGCTTTTTTCCAATGGCTCCATCAAGGCACACCCGGCGCCCCCGTTGATTTTGTTGCCGTGCTTAAAGATCATGAGAACCGTCCCGCCCATCACGCCGCGCTGTTGGCTAATTGTTTCGCCCAATCCGAAGCGCTTATGTTGGGTAAGCCTGAATATATAGTCCGCGAAGAGCTTGAAGAGCGCCCCGACGCCGACGCGATAGCGCCGCAAAAAACCTTCCCCGGTAACCGTCCGTCCACGACGATTACGCTGGATGAATTATCCCCCTTCGCGCTCGGACACCTCATCGCGCTTTATGAGCATAAAGTCTTTGTCCAAGGGGTGATCTGGAACGTCAATAGTTTCGACCAATGGGGCGTCCAGCTCGGCAAGGTCTTGGCGACAACGATTTTGGATGAAATGGAAACTGGCGAGCCAGGCGATCACGACCCAAGTACGAGCGCCTTGATGGGGTTGGTGGGTAACGGAACTGCCTGATATATAGGCTTAGGTCATAAAAAAAGCCCGGATGGATAATCCGGGCTAAAGTTACATCGCATCAGGGGAAAGAAAGATGCGTTACCTTTTCATCAGCATTCTGAGCGTGCTTGCAATTCTCTTTCAAATCTTTGCGCTGAATATGAATCGCGCGATGGGAGATTCATCGTAATCTTAGCCAATACGGTGTATAAATGTGCTTCGCCGTGCATGGAACGAGCTAGCTATCATGAACTGTGGACGGACATTGCCCGCGCTCCTAATAGATAATTGTCTTATACGGAGTTGATAATGTCATTGAAGTTCCGCACGCGAAAGCTCATCAAACCTGAAGACCTTAATGGTCGGAATACTCTCTTTGGCGGCCGGCTCCTCGCGTGGATAGATGAGGAATGCGCGATCTATTGTGCGTGCCAGATGAAAACCCATAATATCGTCACGAAATATATCAGCGAAATGAATTTTATGACTCCCGCCTATCAAGGGGATATGATTGAAATAGGCGTCGATACTGTCTCGGTCGGGAAAACATCACTCACCCTGACCTGTGTTGTCAGGAATAAAGATACCAAAGAAGAGATAATTCGTGTCGATAAACTGGTCTTCGTCGCCGTTAACCGCCAAGGCCGGCCCACACCCCATGCTTTAGCGGACACATCCGAACAATCTGCAGAGCGCTTAGCGAGCTAATTTTATATTCGCTTTGAGGTTTCCTAATGTCTTACTTGTGGCGTTTTAAGCCGCTCATAATGTCTGCTTTGAGGGTGCGGTTTCAACTGGTCGTCGCAACACATTGGCTGAACCGTTCAG
>CAYYMI010000072.1:0-11002 GCA_964472905.1 uncultured Hellea sp.
TTGAGAGGCTAACGCCAAAATGACCCGGGCCGAGAAATTGATATTTAATTTCATCGGGATCTAAGCGGCGCGTTACATCCAAAGGACCGGAAAGCGGCGTTGAATCTTGCTGCGCCGGATCACCATGCGGGATAGGGTTTACACTCTGGGCCGCCATCAAGTTCTTTTCAGGGAAATTCATATCTATAGGTGCAGATGATGGGTCAGCCATTTGCGGCGCAAGGGCAAGGTCTAGGTCGGGCCTAGGTGGTTCCGGTCCAAAGTCGCAGCTTTTGAGGATGCCAAAAGCAAGCGCAACAACAAGTATAATGGCTAGAATTTTGAAAAAACGCTTCATGATGTAACTCTCAGCTTTCTCTAAAGCCCCTACTTCTTAATCCCTTTCATAATCAGCCCAGAATACCGATCTGAATAGGGCGGGAGCTGGATAAGGAAGTCTCGGAACTTGTCTAAAGGCTGATGCACAACTGAGCGTTCATTGGACATAGTTTTAAAGCCTTCATAGCCGCCTATGCGTCCCATGCCCGAATTGCCCACTCCGCCAAAGGGTAGCCGCGGATTTGTGCCAGATTGGATGCAATTGTTATTGACCACGGCTGAGCCTGATGATGTGTTTTCGAGGAAATACTCAATATTCTCGTCATTGGTAGAATAGATATAGAGCGCGAGGGAATTTGTGCGCGGCGCGATATGGGCCAGCACGTCTTCTCGGGTTTCATATCCGACCACGCAAAGGATCGGGCCGAAGACTTCTTCTTGCATAATTTCCATATCTTCGGACACATCTGTTAATATGGTAGGCTCGATATAATTATCTTTGATATTCACGCCGCCGCCCGAAACGACCGTGGCGCCTTTCTTTACCGCGTCATCGAGCAGGGCTTTGACACGTTTTGTGTGACGTTCATTGATGATCCGCGGGACATAGGCTGAATTTTCAAGGCCCGTGTTCTCGGAATTATAAAGCGCGTTTATTTGCTCGGATATTTGGGTTTGAAACGTGTCTTTCACGCTCTCATGGACAATGGCGTAATCGGGCGCGATACAGACTTGACCTGCATTCATAACGCGTCCCCAAGCGAGTTTCTTGGCGGCATTTTCCAGCTTGGCGGTTTCGTCAATAATGACCGGGTTTTTTCCACCCATTTCCAGTGTGACCGAGGCGAGATTATCCGCCGCTGCTTTCATCACGATTTTCCCGACCGCTGTGCCACCAGTATAATAGATATGATCAAAGGGCTGTTTTAGGAGTTCTTGCGCGACATCAACGCCGCCTTGAAAGACTTCAGCTTCGTCAGAGGGGAAGACCTTATTGACAATCTCTTGAATGATTTGGGCAGATTGTGGTGCGAGCTCTGAGGGTTTAATCGCCATAGCATTGCCCGCCGCGATTGAGGCAAGCATGGGGACAAAGCTCTCGGCTGTTGGCGCGTTATAGGCGGCCATATTCAGCACCGCGCCTTTGGATTGGCGCCGAATTTCACAGCGCTTGCCCATCGTTGCCAGAGAGTTTTTTACCTTCTCCGGTTTCATCCATTTGGGCAGATTTTTACACATAAAATCGACTTCGGATTTTAACATGACAAGTTCGGCCGCCATATCCAGATCATGCGTGCCTCGCTCAGTGTGAGCCGCTTTGATGAGGTCATCTTTGCGGTCGACTGTCGCCTCCCAGAGCGCTTTCATTTTGGCGATGCGCTCTGCGGCTGTACTATTGCGTAGGCGAGATGTGCCAGCTTTTAGTGTCGCAAATTTCTCTGAAATCTCGGATGATTTTTTGGGCATTATCTAGCCTTTATATTGAGGAATGCCGACGGCTTTTTGAATGGTCTTTTCAAACCCTCGTTCGGACATAAGGTTCAGCATAACTTTCATTGGCTTCACGTCTTTACCGACGAGGTAACGCGGCTTCCAATTTTTCTTGTCGAGTAAAGCGAGGACTTCGTCCGTGACATAATCCGGGTCATTGCCCTTATTGATGGCCTCGACCATTTTTACCGTTGTCGTCTCGCGCAGGTGGGGTTCGTAAACGGCTTTGACCTCGTCAGAAATGCCTGTCCAAATGTCTTTCGTTGTTTCTTCGGCATTGGCGGTCATATGGGTTTTCACCGCACCCGGTTCGATAGAGGTAACTTCAATCCCGAAAGGAGCTAGCTCATTGCGCAATGTGCAGGTCAGGCCTTCAACCGCCCATTTTGACATATTGTAACTGCCCGAACAGGCAGGGTTAGCGCGCACGGCGCCAGACGCGAAATTTATGATGCGCGAGCTGCCAGCGCCTTTGCGTATCATGGGAAGAAAAGCTTGGCAGACTCGCATGGGGCCAAATGTATTGACCTCGAAGAGGAATTTCATTTCGGTCATATTGATGCCTTCAATCGGGCCTGTGCCCTGATTAGCGATGCCGGCATTATTAATAAGAAGGTCAAGCGGGCGCTCGCCCAGATGGTCGGCGACAACCTCTGCACTTTTCGCGACGGATGCGTCGGAGGTAACATCTTGCTCGACTATTGTAATGTTGGGATTGTCACCGAGTTCGCTTGTATTGGCGCCGGGGAGGACGCCCGCGAAAACCTCCCAGCCACGTTCGGCGAGTTTCTTGGCTTTCATAGCCCCCATACCCATTGCAGCGCCTGTAATGAAGGCAGTTTTTTTATCGGCCATATTGGTCCCCATTCTATAATTATGTGACTTTCCGAACGACGTTCAGAAAAGCCTAAGATTAACCGTGAGTCAATTGGTCAGAAATCGAAAATTTGCGCCTGCCACTCCGTGGTTAAAAGTTTTTGTTGTTTCAGCGGATTGACGATGTCGCGAATGTAAATCTCGATGCCGCCATCAGGCGCGGGAAAAAACATGATGTTATCTCCGACATCTTGCGGATAAATGCGCGCAGGTGTCTGCCCATTAAAGCTGACGTCATAGATGGGCATCTTACTTTGATTGTTTAGCGATATAATTGGGTTTTTTACATCTAGCTCTGGGTTGGTGTAACCATATCGCAGGCAATCACTGAGCAGGTCTAAGCGCGTTTTAACGTCCGCCGTGTCGGTCCGCGTTTGGCGAGCTTTGAAATATCTGGCGAGAGCACCGCGTGATGTATTTTGCAAGCCGTCTGGAAAAGCAACTTTGTCAATATGGATGAGGATAGCATTGCCGACAAAGTTGGATTGAGCATTTACTTCGACTTCAAAATAGCGGTTACGCAAATCTAGGAGTTGTCCAATTTGCATGTCCGTTTTTAGCGCATCACCATAGCTTAGCTTCGCCATGATAGAGGTGAAATGCGCACAAAGGGCGGTATTTGTGCCAATCCAGTCTTCGCCGCTCTCCGTGAGGACGGCTTGTTTGAGATGAGCTACATCATCAGGCGTAAAGTGAATAGAGACTGGCGGATTATCCCGAAGGCTTTTATCCATGGCTTTAATAATGAGAGATTTAATGAATTTACCCGCAAAGCCCTTAATCGGAATGGGTTTGGGGAGGCCGCGACTTTTTAATTGGCTGAGGGTTTCAGATTTAGATCGCTCAGTCCCAAATTGAAAAACATCAAGCTGTGTTGCGAATGGAAAATTCGGTGCTACGCGGCCTGATATCAGCGCAGAATATATATCGCCAAGTTGGCGCATAATCATATGAAACCCCGCCGCATCTGTCAGAAGGTGGCTAATAGCTAAGCCCAAATATGTGCCGTTCTTTGATTTGGTCTGGGAGACCGTGAATAGGGGAGCTTTCCCGCGCAAGACATCTCGTCTTTTGGGTTCACCATAGTTTCGGGTGTTAATTTTGACGGGGTCAAGCGAAGGTAGAACCTTGCCCGCTTTTGCATCATACCGCCCAGAAAGCGCCGGGAATTGTGACATCAACTCCGCTACGGCTCTTGCTACAATCTCTGGGTCTAGCTCATCCTCAAAGACATATCGTAAGCCAATGAAATTGCCGTAAAGCCCATGGTTTTCGTCAATTGGGCTGACGCGATGAGGTGCGCTGGCGTTCAAGCTTAAAACGCGTCGGGGCGAATTTGAGCATCCGTGCCGCCATCGACATATATCACACTACCTTGCATATAATCTGCAGTGTCTGAGAGCAGGAACTCGATAATTTCGGCAATTTCATCTGGGCGCGCAAAACGTTTCTGTGGAATAGGTATCATGTCCAAGCTCTTACTAATGGTCGGATGCTCTTTTACACCATTCAGCATGGGTGTTTCAGTTGGGCCAGGCGCGATTACATTGATAGAAATGCCTCGTTCACCCCAAAGCTGTGCGCGCCGCCGAACTGCGCGGGTGAGGGCATGTTTAGAATGGCCGTAAACCGTCGCCGCATGAAAATCACCGATGACGTCTACAGCTTTCTCTTCATCGCCCGCGAGCATGGCTTCGACCATTGGGGCGTCAGCGTTTGTTCTCATCTGCGCGGAGTTAGACCCGATCACAACGCATCTACCATTGGTCTGTTCTAGCGCGTCACGTAATCCATCGAGTAGGCTTACAGCGCCAAAATAATTTACGCGAGCGACAAGAGCGCCATCAGCCAAATGTCCGCCAAGGCCCGCAGCTAGCACAAGCCGATCTATCTTTCCGTTTGACATGTTTAAGGCTTGATCGATTGCGGCTTGTCTTCCATCCACAGTGGATAGGTCGGCGTCGATAGCTTCACCCTTGAGGTCAATACCGATTATCTCAAAGCCTTGCGCTTCAAGTCGAGCTTTGACGCAGGCTCCAATGCCGGATGCTGAACCTGTTATGACGGCTGTTCCCATAATCTGATTTCCCGAATTTTGCGTAGTTTCTACCGCTTAATTTTACGCAAATCGAGATAAAAAAGCTTTTAAATGCTAAAGTTCGTAGACATAGTCGGATCTGGCAGCGAATTCGGAGTTTATAAATGAATAATTTTCCAAAAGGTGCGGCGATTGTTTTCGGTGCGACGGGTGGAATAGGGCGAGTCGTTTGCTTGGAGCTTGCGCGCGCGGGAAGCGATATAGCCATTGTTTGGCGATCCAAAGAAGATGTCGCGACGTCTTTGGCGGAAGACATCAAATCTCTGGGTCGATCGGTGAGCCTTCATCAATGCGATGTTTTGGTAGACGGGCAGGCAAAATCCGTCATAAAATCCGCCACGAATAAGCATGGTCTTTTGCATAGCTTGGTCTGGGGGGCAGGTCCCTTGGTCGAGCAAGTCTTTGTCGCTGATACGAGTCGTGAGCAATGGCATAATGCCGTAAATATTGAGGTGCATGGTTTTTTTGACGCGGCTCAAGCCGCGATTTTACATATGCGCGAAGTAGGCGGCTCTATTATTCACCTTGGGTCTGCAGGAGATCTGAGTTGGCCTGATAAGGATGTTTTGTCTGTCGCGCCTAAAGCGACCAATGAAAGCTTGATTAAAGCCATTGCCCGCGAGGAAGGCAAAAACGGCATTCGTGCAAATTCGGTTTTGATTGGCGTCATTGAGGCGGGCATGTTTCTTGAGCTTTCTAAACAAGGTGTCTTTGATGAAGCCTGGACGGAGGATGTTCAGAAAAATTTAGCCCTAAAACGATGGGGGCAACCCGAGGAGGTTGGGCATGCCGTCGTCTTTCTAGCGTCAAATAAAGCCGCCTATGTTACAGGTCAACAAATTGCGGTGGCCGGAGGTTACGGTCTTTGAAAGTCTTGTGGAAATACGTGATTGTGCGCTCTAAAATGCGTAACCAAAATGCAACAACGCTACGCAAAATGGTTATATTTGGGTCATTTTGACATAAAACGCGCATTATTTCCTTAGTTTTTTGCGAATATTGCATTGCGCCCATTTTTATTTTGGCTTACGCCGGAGGGTAATAATGGCAAAAATGCCGCAAGAAAATCATATGGGGAGAGACGAATATGTCATCATGTGCGTTCAAAGGACTCACGGCTTTAGCTGTTTCAACTTCACTTCTGGCGTTTAGCGCGCCCGCCTTCGCGCAACTCGACGAGATAGTGGTTACCGCACAGAAACGCGAACAGAGTCTTCAAGATGTTCCAATCAGTATCAACGCTTTCGATCTTGAAAGTATCGAGAAGAACCGCATTTCAGGCCTCGAAGATATCGCCAAATTTTCGCCCGGCGTCTATACGACACCTAACCCCGCTGACGAAACTGGGGTGCGCGTTAATATTCGCGGTATCGGAACATTTGACCCTCAGATTGGGCAAGATAGCCGAACAGCGATTTATCTAGATGGTGTGTATTATGGCCGATCTCAGGGCCTGGCTTTTGACTCTCCAGATCTAGGTCGTGTCGAAATATTGAAGGGGCCTCAAGGGACACTATATGGCCGAAATTCAGTCGGCGGTGCGGTGAATATTATTTCTGTTGCGCCTGACGCTGGTGAGTTCAGTGGGGGGATTGATGGCGAATTTGGTAATTTTGATTATAGGAAAGTTAAAGGTCATATCAATGTGCCAATTGGTGAAAACGCGGCTTTGCGTGTCTCTGGTCTTTATTCAGACGTAGACGGTTGGGTTGAGAATACTGGCGCCGGAGAAAATTTCGGAGCGACAGAGCGTCTTGGCGGTCGTGCCGCCTTGCGGTTTGAGCCTAATGATAGCCTTACATTTGATGTGGCAGCTGATTATACGAATACACAAAGTACGCCACTCTTCCACCAAGCTTTGCCAGGTACAGCCAACCCTACATCTCTGTTTGCTGCTGCCATTACGCCAGGGCCTGATGGTTCACGCCAAGAAAGCGTGAGCAGCTTTGCGCCGATTGAATTTGGTGAAACTGAAATTTTTGGTGTCTCTGGCATAGCTAATTATTCTGTAAATGAGACTGATGATCTTAAACTTACGCTCGCTTATCGCCAGGCTGATAGTAATCGATTTGTAAGCCTTGCGCCAACCGCTAACCCTCTTATTCTTGG
Organism: uncultured Hellea sp.; assembly: GCA_964472905.1. Taxonomy (GTDB): domain Bacteria; phylum Pseudomonadota; class Alphaproteobacteria; order Caulobacterales; family Maricaulaceae; genus Hellea. The sequence continues at coordinate 6,893 of CAYYMI010000072.1, forward strand.
CGGCATTATAAATGCAGATGTTAGTCCAGCGGCTGGCCTTCAGAGCTTTAACTCTGAGTTCACAGCTCTACCCGCGGCTTTTGAGACGGCCCGCCAAGTTTCAGGTCAGCCTTTTCCTCTTCGTGCCGATTTTGCATCTCAATTTGATGGGTCTTTGCCCGCCGATACAGGATTGTTTTTATCAGCCCCGGGAGGCGCTTCGACATTGAATGGCCATGAACAATTTAGTGCAGAACTGACCTACACGGGAGAATTTAGTGACGGTGATATACAATATACGGCTGGATTGTTTTATTTTGATGAACAAACAGGCAATGATGGGGGAAACCCACCGAACCAAACCGATGCTAACTCATTCCTTTTCGTCTTAGGCGGATTAGGGAGCGTACTCGGCGCTACAGGATTTAATGCGGGTATTGCACCTACACAAGGTGGGATTGCGCAAATAGGTGCAGGTATTGCTCAACTTCAAGGCGCACTTGCACAAATTCCTGATGTTCCAGCAACGGCGGCTATACGTGCGCCGCTTCTGGCTCAACTAGCGGCATTACAGGCCCAACAAGCACAATTGCAAGGCACTTTAGGGTTTCTTCAAAACGGTGTTGTTACAAATGTTACGGCCGCCAGTTCATTTTTAGCAGGTGCTCGCCAATCTGCCGCGAATACCCTTTCTATTGATACACAGGCATTTGCCATTTATGGCGAAGCGACATGGCATGTTACAGATGATTTCCGTATCACAGGTGGTTTGCGCTATTCGGATGATAGGAAGGATGGCGTAGGGCAAGCGGTTTCTCCCTTCTTCTTAGACAATATTGATCTATTAGGAAATGTAATAGCTCCTAATATCGGCGAAGCTGATACGGATAGTCTCGATCCGTCTGTTGTCTTGGAATATGATGCGAGCGACGATGTTTTACTCTATGCGTCTTATAAAGAGAGTTTCCGCTCCGGCGGATTTAATGCGGCAGCGGTTGGCCTGATACCACCGGGCGAAACGGCTGGAGCGGATTTTGTTTTCGGCCAAGAAGATATCACAGCCTATGAGGTAGGATTTAAGAGTGATCTGGGAGATAATCGCCTTAGATTAAATCTTGCTGGTTATTTTTATGACTTTAAAGATTTTCAAACGACCGTTTCACTGGATCCATTAATCGCAACGTCGCGAGCCATTGTAAATACGGACCAAGAAATTTGGGGTATCGACCTCGAGGCAGTCTTTGCTTTCAATGAAAACCTAACAACATCCCTTACTTATGCTTATGTTGATGGAAACACAGATGATACGGTTAACCCTGGAACAGGCGTGATTGATGTACGCGATGAGTTGCAAGGCACGCCGCAAAATTCAGTCGCAGTGAGTTTTGACTATAATCAGCCTCTATCAAATAATTTAGATTTCTTTGCGAATGCGACATATAGCTATAAGGACGGTGCCTTGGCGATTCCTATGCAAGGTGCAGCGGATGAAATTCGCTTCTCGGATCAAGATCTTCTTTCAGGCCGGATTGGTGTAGGGTTCGATGTGGGGGGGCGAGACATATCTGTATCTCTTTGGGGTGAAAACCTGACAGACGATGAATATACAATCGATGGTCTGCCATTTAACACATTTGCATTTAACACGGCTGTATTCGGGTCACCTCGCACATATGGCATCGCCGCTGGTGTGAGGTTCTAATAAACCCGATTTAGATCGTGAAAAAGCTAAGTCAGCACGGGTCATCCTAGGGTGACCCATTTTATTTGGAGAGCGCAATGATTAGGCTGTTATTATCAACTGTGCCGGTCCTTGTTTTTATGTTGGGGTGTCAGCAAGCAAATGAAATTGAAAGTGCTGAGCGTAATAAGCCGCTCGTGTCTCCAAAAGTGGAAACGTCCACAACTTCTTACGAACAACCAAATGTTGTCATCCTGCTAGCCGATGACTTAGGGTTCGCTGATTTGGGATTTCGCGGGAGTGATATCAAAACGCCTCACATTGACCGGCTTGCCAGTGAAGGTCTTACGCTAAACCGTTTTTATTCTATGCCTATATGTACACCAACGCGAAGCGCACTCATGACGGCGCGGGACCCTATGAAACTCGGTTCGATCTATGCAGGTTTTCAGCCCTGGCAAAATGGCGGCGTTTCGCCTGATGAACATTTTATGCCGGAGAGTTTTAAAGCCGCCGGATATCAAACGGCAATGATTGGGAAATGGCATTTAGGTCATACGATAGAACCGCTAACGCCAAATTCCCGCGGCTTTGATCATTTTTTTGGGCATTTAAATACGCAGATTGACTATTTTGAATCAACCGTGGCGGGGGGGTATGATCTGCAAGAAAATGGTGTTTCGGTTCCGCCGAGAGAGCAATATATGACGGATCTGCATGGGGCCGAGGCTGTTAGATATATCGAAGACATTCGTGACCCTGAAAAACCGTTTTTTCTGTATGTCCCATTTCTTGCGCCGCATTCTCCAATGCAGGCCCCTGAAGCGCTTGAGAGTAAATATGGCAGTCGGCCAAATCGTCCCTTTCCAAAACGGACATATGCGGCAATGGTTGATAGTTTAGATCAAGCTGTTGGCGAGATTTTAGAGAGTTTGGACGCGCAAGGACTTGCGGAAAATACCTTAGTGTTTTTCTTCTCTGATAATGGCGGATTAAAGGCCTTTGGTGCAGATAATAGCCCATATCGTGGCGGCAAACTAGAAACTTTTGAGGGTGGAATTCGTGTAAATGCGATCATGCGTTGGCCGGGGCAGATTGCTAAAGGTGAGATGAGTGAGGATGTTGTTTCAGTGCTCGATGTTTTCCCAACCTTTGCAGACGCCCTCGGCTTTCCCATGGGCAATGAGAAGACATTGGACGGACAAGCGCGTTGGGACGCATTGATGAACTCTGGCGAAGACCCCAGAAATGAGGATCTATATTTCGCATCCAACTCTCCGATTTTTGATAAATACCATGTCAGCGTGATGGAGAAACGTTGGAAGCTTGTGCAAATTATCGATCATAAGTCTGCTGAAACCGACGTCGAGAATTTTCTCTTTGATTTGAGTGTTGATGCCGAAGAAAAGAATAACCTCGCGGAAACCAACCCCGCAATCGTCGACCGTATGGCTGAAAAAATTCGGAACTGGCGAGCCTTGCATCCTATCAACGGGGTTCGTGTGGCTCTGGCGCCGCATCCGGGCTGGCGCGCCCCCAAAGATTACGCCGTTTCCGTTATTCCTTCCGAGGAATTACAGGAGGATTATCTCAATAGCTATACGTCCGGAATTCGTGGAAAAATTCTTCAAGACCGGCACGGGGATAAGGGGAAGTTAGCTTATGAGTAAGCTGGTAAAATTTTATTTCAAAATTATAAAATTGATCGGTTATATTTTACCCGTGCTTCTGATTTTGCTGTTGGCTTATAATCATATCCCGGGCCTTAAGAAAAACGTCCAAATCGCGGCTGTCGATAAGATTGGTGATATTGGCATGAAACGAATAGCGTCTGATCCCGATGCGAAGGGGTCAGTTGCGGCAGATTTCATAAATATCCCAATTCAAGCTAGAGAAATATCGGATGGTATTTGGCAAGCGACAGGCGTCGGCAATGCGCATCTCATAACGACATCTGGGAAGGATGTTCTTTTTGATACTGGATTGGCGACACAAGTTCCAAAACAAATAAAGGCGTTGAGAGATGCCGTTCCTGATTTGGATGTGTCACATATTATTGTGTCTCACTCTCATGCCGATCATTCGGGCGGGACAAAATTCTGGCACGAAGAGGGGGTTGAGATTGTCGCCCATGCAGAGTTCGCGGAAGAGCAGCGTTACCTCGACGAATTACAGCCCTATTTCTGGGGGCGGAACAGAACTTTATTTCCTTGGATACCCGAGAAACCTCCAAAAATTGGGCTAATCGCTTATGGCGGGATTGATCCCACAATAACTGTGCAAAATGGCGAGCCTTATAAGTTCTCTCAAGGTGGTGTTGAGTTTGAAATTCATGCTCTACCGGGTGCGGAAGGGGCAGATAATATTGTGCTCTGGCTTCCTCAAAAAAAGATACTCTTTAGCGGAGATTTCTTTGGGCCTTTATTCCCGCAATTTCCGAATATCTTTAC
>CAYYMI010000073.1:0-10833 GCA_964472905.1 uncultured Hellea sp.
TAGCAAGACAGCTTAACGAGCGTCCTAGAAAGACCCTCGAGTACGAAACACCGGCTGAGCGGTTCAGCCAATGTGTTGCGACGACCAGTTGAACCCGCAGCCTCAAATAAGACACTGACTAACATCTATTTTCGGGAAGAATCGACTTTAATTATCCTCAGAGCCAGCCCCTAAAATAGACGCCGTAAGCCCGTCCAAACTATCAAACATTTGTTTTAGATGTGCGTCGGATTCTTGAAAGAGGCAGTGCCCTGCTCCGATGAGGTCCAATCTTTTGCAATTTGGAAACCGTGTGTCACACACCTCTTGATTGACGTCTGTCACAACAAAATGATCGACTTCAGCTGAAACCATAACAATCGGCACATCAACGCTTTCGAGATAACCAGACGCTCTTACATATTCACTACTCTCATAGAACTCAGCGCCCCACTGCGCAGTAACCCCACCAACGCGTTCCTCGGGATGACGTGTGAAGACAACATCCCTGTTGGGCAGGCGCTCGGGGTTAGAACTGCACATATCTATATTAGCCACGGATAGATCATCGTTAAAGGGTTTCCAATTATCCTCGCCCGATAAATAATGTTTAGACTTACCCAAACGGCGCGCCCAGCCCATGAGGAACTTAGCATCTGAAAATGACATATCGCCCGCTTTGGGTTGTATGGCCGGAGCCATCAGGAATAGACCATCGACTAATCCAGGATGATCGCCTGCCATACGCAGACCCACATGTCCGCCAAAAGATATAGCCATAGGAATTATGGGCCTTTCGCTTTGAGGAAGGCTTTTGATAAAGTCCGCGAAATCGTCGGAATAAGTTCTAAAATCATCAACCCAAAGCTTCTCAGGCTGCTTGGGTCTATGGCGGTCAGAGCCGCCCTGCCCGCGTAAGTCCAGTCCAATGACATGATAGCCACGCCGCGCAAGTATATCGACATGCTCGCCATACATGGACATGGTTGCCGTATATCCGGGAACAATAATCACGGTCGCTTTTGCGGCTCCGGTGTTGCCCGTTTCGCCCCACCTAAGGCCAGTTCCATCTTTTGTCTCAAACCGTTTCCATGTCCAGTCAGGCGGGAAATCCGCAAGATTAAAGGCATCGACTTGCGCTTGAAACGCGCTATCGACCTTATGCGGTTCATATTTTTTCTCTGGCCAAAAATAAAAAGCAATAGCCCCTATTATCAAAGACAAACCAAGGATTTTCAAAACGCGTGATATCATGGTTTAATAGGCCCGATCATAAGCATAGGTCTCTTTATAAAGCGGGTTGGCCTCAAATTGCTTATGCCATTCAGCCAGCTGGGGCGCGCGCTTTTGCCAGTCTAAATGATCGGCTCTGAAACTGGCATAATCCAGCGCGGTAATAATGGCGAGATTGCCATATGTCCAAGGCCCGCCAATCCATTCGCAAATACGCTCTAAAGTCTCTACGCTGTTGACAATCGCTGCTTCGTGCCGCTCTATCATCTCCGCCCAGTGTAATTCTTTGGGCCGAACAATTTCATAGCGGTAATTATAAACTGCATCGGCGAGCCCGTCTCCGAGGGCATGCTGCCATAAATTCAAAAACCGTGTATGGCCTTCGGCGGGCAGAATTTTATCTTGGCCTAAACTATCTAAATATTCGCAGATAACAGGGCTATCAAAGAGAAACTGTCCGGGCTGCCATTCAAGCGCTGGAATTTTCCCTAAAGGGTTGTCACCCGCCTTGTAACCATTAGCGCCATCTTTTTCTGGCTTTACTTCTTCAACGTCTATCCCATGCAATCGCGCCAAAATCATAGCTTTGCGAGCAAATGGCGATACAGGATGGCAAAAAAGTTTCATAATGGCCTCTTTAACGCTATTCCCATTCAATGGTTCCGGGCGGTTTTGACGTTACATCATAAACAACGCGGTTTACACCTCTAACCTCGTTAATAATACGCGTTGCAGTTTCCCCCAAAAACTCATGGCTATAAGGATAGTAATCAGCGGTCATACCATCTGTTGAAGTAACGGCTCTTAGGGCGAGAACATTCTCATAAGTGCGTTCATCCCCCATAACCCCGACAGTTTGCACAGGGAGTATTACTGCAAAAGCTTGCCATATTTCATTATAAAGTCCGTGTTTTTTAATCTGATCTAAATATATGAAGTCAGCTTCGCGCAGAATATCGAGGCGGTCTTTTGTAATCACGCCCGGACAACGAATAGCCAAACCTGGCCCCGGGAAAGGATGGCGTTCTACAAAGTCTTTATGAAGACCTAGTTCTTGCCCCAAAGCCCGCACTTCGTCTTTGAAAAGCTCACGCAAGGGTTCGACCAATTCCATGTCCATACGGTCTGGCAATCCGCCTACATTATGATGTGATTTAATGGTCACAGACGGCCCGCCGTCAAAAGAAACAGATTCGATCACATCTGGATAAAGCGTGCCTTGAGCGAGAAACTTCGCCCCGCCAACTTTCTTGGCTTCACGCTCGAAAATATCAATGAAAGTCCCGCCAATGATTTTACGCTTCCGCTCGGGGTCTGAGACACCGTCCAGCAAACCTAGAAACTCATCGCCTGCATCGACATGGATAAGGTTCATGTCGTAATGTTCTTTAAAGAGAGATACGACTTGGTCACTCTCGCCTTTGCGCATCATGCCTGTATCCACATAAACGCAGGTCAGTTGATCGCCAATCGCTTCGTGAATAAGGACTGCCGCGACGGAGCTATCAACCCCGCCAGAGAGGCCGCAAATGACTTTACCGTCTCCGACTTGGTCTTTAATCGCTGCTATCATCTCGCCCTTAAAGGCGGCCATCGTCCAATCACCTTTAAATCCTGATATATTATGCGTGAAATTGCGGAGCATCTTAGCGCCATTGACCGTATGAACGACCTCGGGATGGAACTGAACACCGTAAAATTGACGTTTGGAATCCGCTATGGCCGCGTAAGGCGCATTACCTGATTTTCCAATAATATCAAAACCTTGTGGTATAGAGCTTACGCGGTCTCCATGAGACATCCACACACGCTCTGTCGTGTCTAAGCCTTCAAAAAGCTCGTTTTTACCCATTATCTCCAAATCAGCGCGTCCAAACTCTTTTTCATCTGAACTTTCGACGGCTCCGCCTAGCTGCGCGCACATGGTTTGCTGGCCATAACAAATGCCGAGCACAGGCACTCCCATATCCCAAACATGATCATCAGCGCGCGGCGTTCCAACCCCTGTTACGCTATTTGGGCCGCCAGAAAGGATAATGGCTTTGGGATTGAAAGCCTTTAGCATTGCCTTATCAACACGGTTAAAAGGATGGACTTCGGAGTAAACGCCACTCTCCCGCACCCGTCTTGCAATCAACTTGGTGACTTGTGACCCAAAATCGATAATCAACAACTGTTCGTGTTGTATATCTGAACTCATCTATGTCTCTCCATAACGGCAAAAAAGAAGCCGTCCGTATTAGTTGAGGCGGGCGTCAGGGTTAATGTACATCCATCTGCCGACCAAGGCTTTGGGGCCTTTTCGCCAAACTTCTCTTCCCAAACCTCTCCCGCTGATAAAAGCGTAAAATTCTTATGATCTTCAAGGAAAGCATAGACCTGTGCTTCGTTTTCTTCGGCGAGCATAGAACAGGTCACATAAAACATGAGCCCGCCGGGACGTACAAAGCCTTTCGCGCTATTAAGGACGGAACGCTGCTCATTATTACGGCGCTGTAGCGCCTCTTCATTGAGCCGCCATTTCGCATCAGGTTTACGCCGCCATGTCCCCACACCCGTACAGGGCGCGTCAATCAGCACACGATCCATTTTCCCAACCAAATCTTTGAGGCCTTCGGAAGGAGGTTGCCGCACATCAATGATGCTCGCTCCCGCCCGTTGGGCGCGTTGATAAAGCGGGGCCAAGCGGCGTTTATCAATATCAAATCCAAAGACACTGCCTTGATTATCCATATCTGCGGCAAGCGCCAATGACTTACCGCCACCGCCCGCGCAATAATCAAGGATTTGTTCACCGGGTTTGGCATCCACCAAAAGGCTAACGATTTGCGAGCCTTCATCCTGAATTTCGACACCGCCTGTCTGATAGCTCTCTTCGATTTGAATATTGGGCAGACGTCCATCCCCTTTTAAGGCCTGAATCCTCAGACCCACTGGTGAGATATCACAGGGGTTTGCGCCATGATCCTTTGTAGCTGTATGCGCCGCAGCTAAATCTGTTTTGATTGTATTGACCCGTAGGTCAAGCGGAGGCCGCGTTGTTAAAGCTTGACCCTCGGTAATAGCCTCTTCACTGAAATTATTTTCAAAGGCAGGCCAAAGCCATTCCGGCACATCAGCCTGAACCCAAGGCGGCGCGCTTTCTAGATTCATGGCTCCATTTAGATTGGCGATTTCCTTATCGCTTAAAGCTTCTGGCGCGTGTTTATCACCTTCAAAAGCCTCAACTAATCCCCCTGTCGTTTGCGCTCCCGAAAACACAGCCGCCCCCAAAGCCAAAGCTCTCGGCGTCTCGCTTTCCATTCTAAAAGCGATAGAGCTCTTGCGACGCAAAGCATCATGCACATAATTACCAATCGCCGAACGATCTTTGGAGCCCGCAAAACGGTGCGCCTTGCCCCAATCGCGCAAAGCCATTGTCGCAGGGGTTTTGCGCTCAAGAATGTCTTCGAGAACTTCAGCTGCGGCCTGTATTCGTCCGCCTAGGCGCATTAGAGCGCCGCCATAAAGGCAAGGATGAGCATCCACGTAACGACAATTCCTGAGGCCACAAAAATAAAGAACCTAATGACGATAATATTCTTTGTATTATGCCAAATCATGTGAATTAAACGGATCACAACAAAGGCCCAAGCCAACTTAAGCGCAAGAGTCGTAACGCCCCCTAATAAAGTCAAAGCGATACAAGCGACATAGAAGAGCTGCGGCATTTGAAATTGATTATCATAGCTATCACTCATGATGCCGTATTTTCCCGGCCAGCGACCCGTCTTTGCGATGTCGCGCATATCGACTTTCCGTGTCTGAGCGGCCACAAAACGAGACCCACCCATAAGGAAAGCTAAAGCACAGATAATCAATGTCTGCATGAGCATAGGCAGCATCAAAGATGTATCAAGATTTTCAACTGTCATGACTAGCTCGGCATCGAATAATTAGGCGCTTCGCGGGCGATGTGAACGTCATGGACATGGCTCTCGCGCAAACCCGCATTTGTGATTTTCACGAACTCAGCATTTTTGTGAAGGTCTTTAATCGTCTTCGAACCTGTATAGCCCATGGTTGCGCGAATACCGCCAAGGAGCTGATGCAAGATAGGACCAACGGGGCCTTTATAGGCAATGCGGCCTTCAATTCCCTCGGGGACAAGTTTTATACTATCATTGACTTCTTTTTGGAAATAACGATCAGCCGAACCGCGCGCCATAGCCGAGACAGAGCCCATCCCGCGATAGGATTTATAAGAGCGTCCCTGATAGAGGAACACTTCGCCCGGCGTTTCTTCTGCGCCAGCCAAGAGAGAACCAACCATGGCGGCTTCAGCGCCGGCGGCTAAGGCTTTGGCCATATCGCCTGAATATTTAATGCCGCCATCGGCAATCACAGGGACGCCTGCCTTTTTTGCTACCGAACAGGCATCCATAATCGCTGTGAGTTGGGGCACGCCTACGCCCGCCACAATACGCGTTGTACAAATTGACCCGGGACCAATTCCCACTTTAATCGCGTCAGCGCCAGCGTCGATTAAAGCCTTCGCAGCAGAAGCTGTAGCGATATTCCCCGCAATAATCTGAGCTTTCGGATAATCCTTCTTTAGGCGTTTAACCGTTTCGATAACTTTGGCGGAATGACCATGCGCTGTATCAATCACCACAGCATCTGCGCCCGCTGAAATCAGAGCAACCGCGCGGTCATAACCCGCATCACCAACCGTTGACGCCGCAGCAACGCGCAGGCGGCCTTTGTTATCCTTACAAGCATTGGGGAAATTCTCAGCCTTATCCATATCTTTGACCGTAATCAGACCGACACATTTAAAGTCATCATCAACAACTAAAAGGCGTTCAATACGATGCTTATGCAAGAGCGCCCTCGCCTCGTTTTCTTTGACGCCTGCTTTGACTGTGACGACTTCCATCGTCATTAAGTTCGCAACTGTTTCTGTAGGGTCATCAGCGAACCGCACATCACGGTTCGTGACAATGCCAACAAGTTTTCCATCATCTTTAACAACAGGAATACCTGAAATTTTATGATGCTGGCTCAGCGCGCGAAGCTCTGCCAAAGTCGCGTCTGGACCAATGGTAATCGGATTAACAACCATGCCGCTTTCATAGCGTTTGACTTTACGGACTTCTTCGGCCTGTTCTGCAATCGATAAATTACGGTGAATAACCCCGATACCGCCCGTTTGCGCCATGGCAATTGCCAAGGGCGCTTCCGTCACCGTATCCATAGCCGCAGAAATAAGCGGTACGTTAATATTGATCTTTTTCGTGAGGCGCGTTGTTAAAATCGCATCAGCAGGCAAAATATCAGAGGCCTGCGGCTGCAAAAGCACATCATCGAAGGTTAGACCTTCTCGAATCTCCATTGGAGTCTCCTACTTTTGCAGGCGGCAGATATCAGAGATAACCCTCCTGTGCAAAGGGAAAGTGGCCTTGATAACATAATTCAGTCCATCTAATGGCATTGTCCCCTCATTCGGTATACCGTAAAAGCTGTCATGACCTTTACCTCACGAATAGCCACATATGACGATATCAACGCGATTAAAGACTTGATGGCTTTGTCTATGGGTACGCTACTCAAGGATGTGCTCACCCCCGCTCAAGTCGCCAAGTCGAACGAGTCTATGGGGCTTGATACACAGCTTTTGGATGACGGCACTTATTTTCTGATTTATGATGGCGACACACTCGTGGGATGCGGCGGCTGGTCACGACGGCGGACATTATATGGTGGCAATCACACAAAGGGCCGTGATGACAGCCTCGCTGACCCTGAAATTGAAGCCGCAAAAATAAGAGCTATGTACACCCACCCCGATCACATAAGGCGCGGCGTAGGTCGTTACTTACTCAAATTAGGCGAAGACGCCGCCAAATCCGAAGGGTTCAAAACGATTGAACTCGCCGCAACAGCCTCAGGCATATTACTCTATGAAAAATGCGGCTACACAGAACTAGAAGACCTTGCTAAGCCTGATGAAAATGGCGTGACCGTTCCAGTTATTTTAATGAGAAAACACTGGGATTAAAACTGGGGTCAAATGAATCCAGAACCTAAATTAAAAATCCAAAGGCGCGTTGTCCGTAACTTCTTTCATAGTGAAAAAACTGCGAATTTGGCGCACCCCTGGAAAGGCAATAAGTTTTTCGGCATGGAGCTTGTTGAAATCTTTTATGTCTTTGACGCGAATTTTGAGAAAATAGTCAAAGTCTCCGGCGACTAAATAACAGTCGAGTACGAAACTCAGTTTTTTAATGGCTTCTTCAAAAGCCCTAAAACTATCTGGCGTAGATCGATCGAGCATTACACCAACCAAGACTAATGTGCCTCGTTCAACTAATGCAGGGGCAATCATAGCCTGAAAGCTCGTAATATAGCCTTCTTTAATTAGCCGTTGTGTGCGCCGGTAGCATGTAGCGGTGGCAAGATTGACCTGTTGAGCCAGCTCTGCATTAGAAAGCCTCCCATCTATCTGTAGTAATTTTAAAATCTTGCGATCGATTTTATCTAAAGCCACCATCTTGGATTATTCTCTCATTTTATTATGAATTACTGAGATATTTATTCATATAATACCAAATAATCTAGCCTAATACTTAAATTTTGAAGTAAATTAGATAACACCCATCATGCTGCTTTTGTTATATAGAGCCTGAATAGGAGTCTGACAATGAATCTAGCTAAATTTGAAAAATACTCGCTTAGCTTTGGGACAACGCCCATAGAACATCTGCCCCGTTTATCGGAAGCTCTTGGCGGGGATGTCAATATTTACGCCAAGCGGGATGATTGTAATTCAGGACTAGCTCTCGGTGGGAATAAAATCCGAAAAATGGAATATATAGTCCCAGATATTTTAGCCTCGGGAGCTGATACATTAGTCTCAATAGGCGGCGTACAATCAAATCATACGCGGCAAGTATCCGCGGTGGCCGCCAAGCTTGGACTTAAGGCTGTCGTTGTTCAAGAAGCTTGGGTGCCGCACGAAGACGCGGTTTATGACCGGGTCGGCAATATTCAAATGACGCGTATATTGGGGGCTGACTCGCGAATTGTCCCTGACGGATTTGATATAGGTATTCGTCAGAGCTGGGAAGACGCCCTTCAATCTGTGCGTGATGCTGGCGGTACGCCATATCCCATTCCAGCAGGCGCCAGCGTGCACAAATATGGCGGACTTGGCTATGTAGGCTTTGCAGAAGAAGTGCGCGAACAGGAAACTGAGATGGGCATAAAGTTTGACTATATTATTGTCTGTACTGTGACAGGTTCAACATATGCAGGCATGATAGTTGGCTTTGCGGCGGACGGCCGTGCCAACCGAGTCATCGGGATTGATGCCTCCGGCACACCAGAGCAGCTACATGGCCAGGTCAAGGAGATCGCTAATAATACGGCCAATTTGGTAGAACTCGGACGGAAAATTACAGATGATGATATTGTCATGATCAATGACTACGCCTATCCAGCTTATGGCGTACCCAGCCAAGAAACTGTTGAAGCTATTCGTCTAGCCGCACGCACCGAAGCCATGATGACGGATCCGGTTTATGAAGGAAAGTCCATGCAAGGGATGATCGATCTGACGCGCAAAGGATATTTTCCCAAAGGCTCAAAAATCCTTTACGCTCACCTCGGCGGCATTCCCGCGATAAACGGCTACGCTTACACCTTTCGAAATGGGTAATATAATCAATCCCAACAATTGCTGATACTAAAACTGCACTTTAAAACGAGGAAGCGTATAGCCCTGTCTGCTGAAGTAGAACATAGGCTGATAACAGTATATGGTGCCCGAACCTGAACTATAACTTATGTTTCATAGGGTGTCATGATGTTTAAAATATACAATAAATACAGTATGTTAGAATATTTCTTGTTCAAAATGCCATTATAGTGCTCTATGCTGTTTCAGCCAGCCTGGTATTTAGGGTGGTATGTAGGATTTGAGATAATATCTTAGACATACATATCATTTTGTTGCCAATCGAGCAAATTTGAAGCGGTAAAATAAAATGTCTAAGACCTATAAATTGAATAGAGCCTCAGTGAAAAGTTTGAATAGTGTTGGCGCCTATGGTGATGGTTTAGGACTATAGGCATTCCTTCAGCTCACGTGCTTCTGACCTGAGCTCTGTGACTTCAGCCGTATTAGCTTGGTGGACAATGTCACCCGCAAGACGTTTCTTGCCGGCCTCCAAGAAGTCCTTCGACCATTTGTAGTATATGCCCTGGGATATACCCTCTCGGCGGCACAGCTCAGCAACACTCTCTTCGCCGCGTAGACCGTCCAATACAATACGGATCTTCTCTTCTGCGCTGTACTGCTTACGGGTTTTACGTTTGATGTCTTTTACAATCCGCTCACCGGATGTTTGTTTATTACGTCTCATCTTTCTCTCCATGAGATACAAGATGAGCGAAAAGTCTCTCTTAGCCCAGACTTAAATCTGAGACATAGGGGCTGACGTCAGACACAATCGACAATGACCCGCATCGTCTATCGCATGAGAGACCGCGGGCTTGTTATAATTGAGTGGAGTAAAGATGACGGTCGCGTATCTGTTGTATCTCCCACAGATAAAGGTTTATACTTAAGATCAAAAGCTTGGAAAGCCGTACAAAAATCTACAAATGATACATTCCAAGGAATGAATGATAACAAGATTGACACCTTAATAAGTCTCTATCTATGATATTTAATCGCCTTGAAGAATAACCTTAGGCCGTCGCAGCCTTCTCAAGAAGCCATCCCCGGCGCGCGCCTAGAACTCTTCAACGAGTGTGGTCACTGGCCACAGCACGAACGTCCAGAACTTTATAACCCACTTGCCATTGCTTTTCTTAAAGAGCATAGCGATGAATAAATGACTTTAACAGATATAACCCAAGCTGCTGCCCATGCGCTTTATCATGCCCTACGCAGCGGGGAGCCTATTGGCCCTTTAACCGAAACCTATGAAGGATTAACGGTTGATGATGCTTACGAAATTTCACTCGCGGTTTACGCTCTACGTAAGAAAGCAGGTGAAAAAGACATTGGCAAAAAAATAGGCATAACATCAGATGCCGTTATGAATATGCTAGGGGTCGATCAGCCTGACTTCGGTTTCCTAACGGATACAATGTGGGCCAAGGATAATGTCGTTGATACCACAAATATGATCTTGCCGCGTGCTGAAGCCGAGATTGCTTTTAAACTGAAAGCAGACCTCAACGGCCCTAGCGTAACAGAAGAAGATGTTCTAGCTGCTACGGAATATGTGGCCGCTTGTTTTGAAATCGTCGATAGCCGAGTCAAAGACTGGAAGATTAAAATTCAAGATACCATTGCCGATAACGCCTCATGCGGGACGATGGCGATTGGTACTGATTGGGTTGATCCAAATACAGTAGACCTTTTGGGCTGCAAGGCCGTCGTAACCAAAAATGGAAAACCACTATCTGAAGGCGTCGGCGCAGCCACTCTCGGCTCCCCGCTTAAGGCTGTTGCTTGGCTTGCCAATACACTCGGTGAACGCGGTATTCCTTTCAAAGCTGGCGAAATTATCCTATCCGGCTCTCTCGTACCTCTTGAACCTGTAACTGCAGGCGACAAAATGCATGTCT